>JAJYDG010000030.1 GCA_021777675.1 bacterium
AAGAAACGCGAAAAATCGATAGCGCAGAAATTAATTCAATGATTAACGAATACATTGATCTTAAATCGGCAATCAATCTCACAAAAACTCGCCTAGCCAAAATTCAAACTGAAATTGAACAGTATATGGAACAAGAAAATGTCAGGCGTGTTTTTGGTGAAAGCGGAATTATCGCGCAAAGTCTGCGCGTAACTCATAAATATGACGAGGAAAAAGTGCAAGCTATTCTTTTACCGCTGGAAAAATGGCAAGCGGTTTTGAAATTGGATAAAACCGCCCTGAAAAATATGCTTGATTCCCTGCCGGCAAAAACAAGAAAAGAAATTGAAGCCGCTAAAATTATAGACAAAGAAAGTAAGAGTTTGATTGTTAAGAAAAAATAATGCATAAAATATTAGCCAAATTTAAAAAATTTTTTTTGATCGATGACAGTCCGGCAAAAATCGCCGGCGGCGCGGCTGTCGGTCTTTTTATGGGTATTGTTCCCGGAGAAGGCGTGATCAGCACTTTGGTGGTAACTACGATTTTTCGCTTGAACCGCTTAGCCGGAACAATCGGCATTCTCTTTTTCAATATGTGGACAACTCTTTTAGTTTTGCCTTTAGCTGCTTTTGTTGGAAGTGTCCTGTTTCACATTCAACCGGGAGCATTGGTTGCCGATTTCAGACTTAATTATAGCATTGGCTTTCGGAATTTTTTCGAATACTCGATTATTTTCAAATTGCTTGTTCCGCTTATGGTTGGCTACATCATTTCCGCTTTAGCAATTTCATTTCTTTTTTTTCTTTTGCTTTATTTTTTATTGAAATACAAAAGATTAAAATTTAAATAATTTTTGCCGCGCTTTCTCCCGCCAAGTGTCCCGTGCTCCAGCAAATTTGCAAGTTATAGCCGCCCGTCGGACCATCCAAATCCAAAACTTCTCCGGCAAAATATAAATTTTCAATAATTTTCGATCGCATCGTTTTGGGATCGATTTCCTTAAGCGCCACTCCACCACTGGTAATCATCGCCTGTTCAAATCCCATAACCTCAGCAACAGTAAATTTCAAACTCTTCAAAAGCATCACGATACTCCGGCGTTCTTTTTTAGTAAGAAAATTTAATTTTTTATCCGGATCAATCTTGGTCAATTTTAGAATTAAATTCAAGATTTTTTGCGATAGCATTTCTTTGAAATAATTTTTAATATCTTTTTTATTATTCTCTCGAAAAGCCAGAATTAGTTTTTTATCCAACTCAGAAACGGTCAGTTCGGGAAAAAGCTCCAACTCAATTATAACAGAACCGTTTCGCAAAAGTGTGTTAATAATTTTACTTGCATTGATAATCAATGGACCGCTTAATCCAAAATGCGTAAAAATTAATTCGCCTTGAAAAACACATTGTTTTTTCTCGTTTTGCCATAGACTGATCTTTGCTTCTTGCAAGCTAAGTCCCTGCAAATCACGCACCCACATTTCTTGAATTTTGACAGGCGCAAGAGCCGGAGTCGGCGCAATGACTGTGTGTCCCAATTCTTTTGACCATGCATAGCCATCGCCGGTTGAGCCGGTAATGGGAAAAGCTTTTCCACCGGTGCAAAGAATAATTTTATCCGCGCTAATTGTTTTTTTAACCAATCGAACACCGCTAATTTTATTTTTGGCAAAAACAAATCCAAGCACTTTTGCGTCCGTAATTATTTTAACATCATTTTTTTCAAGATAATTCACAATCGTTAAAAGCACATTTTTCGCTGAATCGGAAACAGGAAAGACTCGACCGTTTTTTTCGATTTTTGCGGGAAGATTATTTTGGGCAAAAAATTCGATTATTTCATTCGGTCCGAAAGCAGAAAGCGCAGAAAATAAAAACTTACCGTTCTTGCCAAGTTTTTCAATAAATTCTTTCACATCACAATCAATTTGCGTAAGATTGCATCGGCCATTTCCCGTGAGCAAAAGTTTTTTTCCAAGTGTGGAATTTTTCTCCAAAAGCACCACTTTTGCACCAAGCTCCGCCGCTCTTCCCGCTGCCAGCATTCCCGCCGGTCCCCCGCCAATGACTGCCACATCAAATTTTTTCGTTGATCGATTCATAAGACTATTTTAATATCCAATTAAATAAATAGCCGGTAAAAATTATTCCCGCTCCAACCACTGAAGCAAAAATTAGAATTAATTTAATTTTCATTACTTTTTTTAAAATCATAAACTCGGGTAAAGATAATGCAGTTACGGCCATCATAAAAGCCAGTGCTGTTCCTATTGCCACACCTTTTTCCGTGAGCGCCGAAACCAAAGGAATGACACCGGCCGCATTGGAATAAAGCGGGATGCCGATTAAAACTGCCAACGGCACCGCATACCATTTATCGCCTCCGGCATAATGAGCCAAAAAATCAGCCGGCACATAGCCATGAATAAACGCTCCCAACCCAACTCCAATTACAATATATAGCCAAACTTTTTCTATAATATCCAAAGTATAAGTTTTGGCATAGTTAATTCTTTGTTTCCAGATTAACTCCGGTAAATTTAAATTTTTATTATTGCCATTCAATGCAAATTCTTCCACTAGATTTCTCACCTCCATTTTTTCAATAACCATACCGGAAAAAATTGCGATAAAAAGTCCGCTAACAATATAAATCAAAGCGATCTTCCAACCAAACATTCCCAGTAGCATTACCAGCGCCACTTCATTGATCATTGGTGAAGCAACCAAAAAAGAAAAAGTTGTGCCAAGCGGAACGCCGGCTTGCACAAAGCCCAAAAATAAGGGCACCGCGCTACAAGAACAAAATGGCGTAATTATCCCTAAAAGCGATGCCAAGATATTGCCTACATATTTTTTTTCATGCGAAAGAATATTTCTGATTTTTTCCGGTGGTAAAAAAGAGCGAATAATTGAAACGGAAAAAATAATCACACACAAAAGCAAAAGGATTTTAATCGTATCGAAAAAGAAGAAATTGACCGCGCTTGCCAGCAAGGTTTTTTGAGTAATATTAAAAACTGAATAAGTGATCCAATCGGCAAAAAATTGGATTGGGTAAAATATATCCATAGTAATTACTTAATAAATTTATTAATTGCAATGCCCGCAATTCAATTTCAATTTTTCCGCTTCTGTGACAGAAACCATTTGAATTGTTGTGTGATTAATTTTGAAATCTTCGAGCATTTCTTTTTGCACTTCGACAATCAAATCGGTTCTTTTTTCATTTTCCATATTTTCAATTTCCAAATGAGCGCTCAAAAATCGCGTATTGCTATCGGTTTGCCAGATATGCAAATCGTTTAGTTTTTTCACTCCGGACATTGATAATAAAGTTTCTTTGACTTTTTCAAAATCAATATCTTCCGGTACTGATTCCATTAAAATATTAATTGCTTGTATAATCAATTCATAAACTTCTTTAAATACATACACCGAAAGTACGATGGAAATAATCGGATCGATAATATACCAGTGGAAATAATAAATAAGAATTGCACCGACAACAATTCCCAAAGAAAATAGCGCGTCCTGAAAAGAATGTAGCCAAGCGCTTTTCATATTCAGATTTTTATGCGCATCTTTTTCCAAAAAATAGGTTGCGATTCCATTGCCCGCCAAAGCCAAAACGGCCGTCCAAATCATTGATAGTCCGGTAATTTCCGAGGGGTGAAATAATCTTTGAATTGCTTCAATAAGAATGAAAATAATAACTGCCAAAAGCACCAAGGAATTGAAAAAGGCAATCAAAATTTCTGCTCGCTTGTAACCATAAGTTTTAAGCATTGTATTTCCTTTGGTTTTTAATTTTTCTCCCCACCAACTCAAAGAAAGTGATCCAACATCGGAAAAATTATGGAGTGCTTCGGAAATTAAGGCTAAACTGCCAATAAAAAGTCCAGCCGTAATTTCAAAAACGGTGATGATAATATTGAGCACAATAGCAAAGGCAATATTTTTATTTTCCGATGTTTCGCTTTTTCCGCTTTCCGAATGTAAGTGTGGTTTTGCATGTAAATGCGTTTCGGGATGCGTATGATTATTCATATAATTTTTTAACTTTAAATTTATTATAACTTAAGGCTTTCTTTTCTTTCCTCCAAATCTTTCTTGGCTTTAGCAATCAATTTGAAATCTCTGACAATTCTTTGCGCCTTATTTCTAGGCGTATCATTTTCATCAGCAAAGTCGATCGCTTGAGCCTGGCATAAATTGGAACAAGTTTGGCAAGCCACCATGCAATTAGTCGGATTGACCACTTTGGATTTTTTGTTTTCGTAGTCATATTTATATACTCCTCTTATGCAAGAAGTAACGCACATTCCACAACCCATACACTTATCCTCATTTATCTTCGGATTCCACTGAAACTCTTCACGGTCAATGCCGTGAAATTTAGCAAACTTTGGATCCTTTTTTTGTTCTTCATTCATAATCTTGTTTTTTTAAAAAAATATTTAAATTAATTTGATCATCTATTATTCTCAACCGGAAAACCTTTATCTGCCCATTTCAATATCCCGCCTCGCATATTTACAACATTGAAAAAACCTTGGCTGAGTAAAAATTTGGCGGCAATTAAACTGCGCCGACCGCGTCGGCAAACCAAAATCAATTCTTTATCTTTTGGCAATCCGCCAAATCTTTTCTCAAATTGACTAAGCGGAATATTGATTAGATTGGAAACGACATAGGACATTTTCTTTACTTCGTCTTCCTCTCTCACATCCACAAACACAATTCCAGCTCCGGCTTTTTCCTTGGCAATTTGAACGGAAATTTCCCTTATCTCATTTTTCATAATTTTTAAAATATAAATAATGATAAAATAGCCGTTCCTAGAATCGCCCAGGCAGAATTTTTTTTCAATATCATTAGCCAGCCAATCGCCAAAACAAAAATGAACCAAGCTTGCCAATTAACTAATGATTTAAAAGCAAATTGCAGAGTAATCGCCACCAAAAGTCCAATAAAACCCGACAAAAATCCCTTAATAAACACCTTTACAATTTTAAGATTTTGCGCTCGCCCGTGAATATCCGCCAACAAAATCATGGCCGTAAGAGATGGCGTAAAAATCGCCAAAGTGGCAAAAAGAGCGCCAAAAATAGTAGCCACATGGTAACCAATAAAAGTGGCGGTAATAAAAACCGGTCCGGGCGTAACTTGGCCAAGAGCAATACCATCCAAAAACTGCTTAACCGAAAGCCAGCCATGTAAATCAACCACCTGATGTTGAATGAGTGGAATAGTTGTAAACCCGCCACCAAAAGCCAGCGCGCCAATACCCAGAAAAGTGGTAATTAGTGATCGATAAACAGGAACAAGCAAAGCAACAATAAAAATCAATCCGATCAAAATTGCCGGAGTAAAATCTTTAATTGACAAATGCGTGCGTTTTTCTTGCGGTTCAAGCAAAAGCGCCTCACCTTTTTTGGTTTTTTCAGCTTCAAACTCGTGAGTGAAATAGAAAAAAAGAAAACCAATTATTCCCGAAAAAATAATTATCCAAATTATATTAAATTTTAAAAAATAAATTCCAATAAAAGCCATTAAGCTAATTGTAAAACCTTTCCAGTCCTTGATTGTTATTTTTTTAAACACTGATTTTCCCAAAACCAAAATAGCATTGACCAATAGCGCGACAACCAAAGCTCCCAAGCCGGAAAACAAAGATTTCACAAAAGAAATATTGCCAAAAGTAAAATATGCCCAGGTGAGAATAATCATTGCAATGGTGGCGGGAAAAATAAAGAATAATGGCGCAAGAATGCCACCCCAAAGTTTTTTTAGCTTAAATCCCACATATCCCATAAGACTAACTCCGGTTGCTCCCGGCAAAATTTGCGCCAAGCTAAGAGCATTCATAAATTCTTTTTCTGAAATCCACTCTTTTTCTTGAACAAAAATCTTTTTCATCAAAGCTAAAATCGCCGGCCCCCCATAACCAACAGCGCCGATATAAAAAGTGGTTTTTAGCAATTCTGATAGAGTCGGTTTTTTCATAAGTGTTTATTTTTAATTTTGCACATAAACTATTTAGCGAATAATTTCTTCAATTCACTCACATCAGCAACTCTTCCCGCTACTTCAACCTTTTCATTAATCACTAAAGCCGGCGTTCCCATAACTCCATAACTCATAATTTCCATTATATCGGTAATTTTTTCCACATTGGCTTTCAGTTTCAATTCTTCCAAGGCTTTTTTAACATTGGCTTCAAGTTTTAAACAATTTGGACATCCGGTACCCAGAATTTTAATATTCATAAATTTATTTTTAAAAAATTATTTGATTATTTGATTGAAAATTTTCTTATACTCTTTGATAACTTTTCTATTAAGTGAATAGCGAATAAAATTCCCCTCGCGTTTCTCTGCGAGCAATCCAATGCTTTTCATTTTTTTGAGATGATGAGAAGCTAGTTTGTCGGAAATTTCCACCATAGGAACAATTTCACAAACGCATCTGGCGCCTTTTTGCAAAAGACATAGAATCTTCAAACGATTAGCATCAGAAATAACACGCAAAAAATCATATGTCTTTTTCACATCATGTTCTTTTTTTGAATTTTTAGCACAACATTTGAACTCCATAACAAAACTATTCTAATTTATATTAGAATAGTATGCTTATCTTGAAAAATTGTCAAGTAGAATTATGAGATAGTTTTTAACTAATTACCGTTCCATTGAATTTTTTATTTTCCAAACAATTTTCCATATTCTTCAGTTTTTTCCCGTTAAGAATAACCACATCCATTTTGGCTTCGGCGGCAAGCTTGGATGCTATCGGATCAAATGGCGCATTCATGCCGGGATCCCACTTGCTTCCCACCATTCTTTGAAAATCCGTCCAAGAGACATTTTTCAATTTTTTAGCATCGGAAAATTTATTCGGATCTTTGTCGCAAACATAATCAATATTACTCATATTGATGATTTTTTTCACCCCGAAATATTTTCCCAAAAGTACCGCATCATAATCAGTCGAAAAACCCGGTCGCCAACCGGCCGCAACCAAAATATTTTCTTTAAAATTATAAAAATCCTCAAGATCGTTGGGGTTTTTGTTGATTCTTGGATGAGCGTTGTCTCGAAAAATAGTGCGAATAAAATGCGCGTTCATTCTTGTAGCATGGATTCCCAACCAATCGCGATCATCATCGGTTAATTTTTTTGTTATACGAAGCGCAGCTTCCTGATATCTTCTCGCCAGCTTCCCCCCGCCGGTAATAATAATAAAACGACAACCTTTTGAAATTTGTCTTTTAATAATTTCCTTGAAACTTTTCACGAAAGCCCAATCAATTTCATCAGGCACAATAAGCGACCCGCCAAGAGAAATAACGACGAGATTGTTTTTTTGCATAAAAATATTTTAAAAAAATAATTAGCTTTATTTGATGCAAGCCTTATCCGCCACCCGCCCCTGTTTCAGCGCATCATCCAGACTGGAAAAACACACTAAATTTTCCGGTTTAATTGTTTTGGCATAACGACAAGTTGGCAAATGTACTTTATTTGAGGTTTTACTGCCAACATAAGCGCAAGCGGGAGCTAAATTTTTCGTTTCAGTGCTATTTTGAGGTGATTTAAGTGAAGTAGTCCCTGCTATAGCTGGAGCGGCTTGCGGCTCATTTTTGGCCACCTCTGTCATTTTTTCAATCACAATCGCCTTGGCCTCATTTTTCTTCCCCTCCATATAACCAAACTGAAAAGAAAGAAATGCGACTAAAATAAAGCCAAAAATGAGAACAAGCTTGACTTCATATTTAATTAAAAAATTCTTAATTTTATCCATCAGTTGACATTATAGCATAAAATTGATACAC
>JAJYDG010000031.1 GCA_021777675.1 bacterium
CTAATTCACCATCAGTCTTTATTTTGTCTTGGGTTTTTAGAGTTTTTTTTCTGATATTGTTGAAGCTATCGGAAACAGTTAGATCGATTCCAATACGAAATTTTTCTCCATTTGTTCCTGTGCCTCTCAAAAGAAAGTCAATTGAGTTTATTCTGTCGTCATATTCTCCAGTTTTGTCAATTTCAAATCTGACAGGATCAAGACCGAGTAATTGCTTTCCGAATTTTTCAAATATCCACTCGAATAAATCTCCTCTTTGCGTATGATCTTTCAAAGCTTTTTTTCTTGCGTTTTCCAGTTTTGCAATATCTAATTCAATATTTTCTTTGGAGCGAAATCCTTTTTCCTGATCGACGAAACTTTTCAAATCATCCTGAGGGTCAGGTATTTTTTTCTTTTCTATCTGGATTTTGCTGAAATAGTCAAACAGCTTTTGCCCCTCCGGTTTTAATGGAGATTCGTTTGCCAAAATTCCTCCTAAAAAATTGTTGTCAAGTGGCATTCCATACATAATATTTGTTTTAACGATTAATTTTTTTTAATTAGCTTTATTATAATTGACGAAGACGGTTTTGCAAAATCAAAAAAATCCGCTAAGCTGGAAATATATGCAAACCGAATTTATTACGCAAAATTTCAGAGAAACAAAAGAGCTGGGAATGTGCTTGTCCAAAGAACTTTCCGGCGGGGAAGTGATTTGTCTTTTCGGTGAACTCGGCGCCGGAAAAACTGCTTTTACGCAGGGCATATTAGAGGCAATGAAAGCGCAAAAACCCTACACCAGTCCGACTTTTGTTATAATGAAAGAGTATCAGCTGAAAAATGGGAAAAAAATTAAAAAAATTTATCATATTGACGCCTATCGAATTGAAGCTGGTGATTTATTGAGTTTGGGATGGCAAGAAATTGCAATGGATAAAAAAAATATTTCCATTATCGAATGGGCAAATAGAGTTGAAAAAATATTGCCAAAAAACGCCATTCGAATTGATTTTGTATGGCTAGGCAAGAATGAGAGGAAATTAATTTGCACTAATTTGCCAAAAATAAAAAAATATGCTAAAAAGGATAAACAAGAGTTTGTATAATAATTTTAAAAAACTATGCCAATTAAAAAATCAGCCAAAAAATATGTGCGCGTAACAGAGAGAAAAACTGAGAAAAACCGCAAAATCAAAGGTGCTTTTCGCAGTGCGATAAAATCAACCAAAGAAGCAATTGCCAAAATAGATATTGCTAAAGCGCAAGAATCATTAAAAAAGTCGATTAAGGCGCTTGATAAGGCCGGACAAAAAAAAGTTTTGCATAAAAATACCGTTGCCAGAAAAAAATCTCGCTTAAATAAGATTGTCAAAGCTTTAGCGCTCAAGAAAAAATAAAAAAAGACACTTTCTTAAAAATAAAAAGCCGCCACAATTATTTGAGCGGTTTTTTATTTTCAATAAAACAAGCGCATATTTTTGTCAGAGCTCACCGATAAATTTATCCAAAGCCAGTTTGATTTCAATTTTTCCGGTTTTTATTTTTAGATCAGTCGCGCAAAGTTGGGCGTAAATTTTTTTTAATTTTAAAAAACCGAAAATTTTAGCTTGACGAAAGCTTTTTTTTACCACATAGGGGTGCAATTTTGTGAGTTTTGAAATTTCAAATTCGCTAAAAACACCGCTTTCTTGCAAAGAAGATATGCGCAAAAGATTGCGAAACTGATAAATAAACATAGAAAAAAGATAAAAAGGATCATCTCCGGAAGATAGATGTTTATGAATAAGTTTTAAGGCTGTCTTTTTATTTTTATTTGCTAAAACATCAATTGTTTCAAAAATATTTCCGTTTAAGTTAGTTATAACCAAAAATTCGATTGCCGCATCATCAATAATTTTTCCGCAAGAAAAGGCGATTAGTTTTTCCAGTTCCTGATTTATATTTGCCAAATCGGAATTGGTATAGGCGATTAATTTGTTTAGTGCTAAAGGAGATATGGCAGTATTCGTTTCGGAAGCGATTAGTTTTTTTATTATCCATTGTTCAAGTTTTATGCCGGATAATTTTTCAAAATTTTGTTTTTTTGCATTTTCCAAAAGAAATTTAAATAGCGCGTTATTTTTTCTCGGGATTGAATTTTCCCAAAAAAGAACAAGTGAATCTGTGTCAACTTTTAGTTTTTCAATATTTTTTTTGAAAAAAATTAAAATTTGCGCTTGTTCTTCGGCAGGAGAATTGGAAATTATTTTTTTTAGAATAAGTAATTTTTTATTGGAAAATAGCCCGGTATTTTCCAATGCATTTTTGATTTCAGATGGTGCATTTTTTTTTTCGCTTGCATCAAAAGAAGACAAACCCGTTCCGGATTTGTCGTTCATTTGAAATTTATGTTTTATTTCCAAGACTTTTTCATAGGAACGAAAAGAGTCTTCTCCGTAGAGAAAGAAAAGCATAATAAATAAAAATCAAAATTAACTTGCTTTCCAAGACAATCCTTGTCCCGGCTCCAAAATTTCCACCCAAATCTGTCCAGGGACAAATTCAACTTCTTGCCCGCTTTGATCATAAAAGAACAATTTATTTTTGGCATCAGATTTATCTTTTTTCCACGTTCCCGTTGTTTCCGTTCCATTCATATAATAATGCGCTTCTCCGGTGTCGATAGTGTCAAACCAAGGATCACCCAATTGAACATTGTTATATTGTTCTCCTTCTACAAGCTGTTCTGATTTGGCAATCAAGACAACCACATTTTTTGGAGCAATTCGGTTGCCATTATTGCGGTCAGTATCGGCGACACCACCCCATGTACGCAAATATGAATTGCTAGCTTTGTCATAGTCGTAGTCAACATTGTATGGCTTGGCAAATGCGACGCGCAGATGTCCTCCGTTTGGTCTTTGATCAAGAGGTGCTTCATTTTGATGAGGATAGCCGACGAATTTATTTTGTAAGTTATAGCCAAAAGCCTTGGCGCCTTCAAGCAATTTGGCAAATTTAGCATAACCGGAATCAACTCCGCGCGCCATATCTGTTTTGCGATAACAATATTGACTGGCAGATTTTCCCGCATCGTCATTGCAATTCATATCATCATAAATTTTACTGTTAAGAACATCTTTAAATTTTTGAATATCCGATCGCCCCCAATGCACAAAAATAGCATCCAATCCCTCAGCAAGACTCAAAAAATCATGGCGAGCGCTACGCATCGATCCGACATCTTCCGGATTTCCGCAAACATAAACACCCATCAAACGTGTTATTGATGCGGTAATCACAGGCATTTCAAAAACCATATCTGCATCAGAAAAGCCGGAAGCAGGACGAGCCGATACATCAGCCGGCTGCATAACAGCAATGGCTCTGCGATTCCAATCTTGACAAGGCAATCCGGAAAGATAACTTACATTTTGAGGATTTTTTGGTGCGTTTGTGTCAATCTTTTGATTTAGATTAATCTGTTTGTTTGTCGGTGTTTTGGCGTTTTTTCTATATAAATATGCGCCCAATCCAATAATTAGGATTGCAACAACGGCAATTGTGATCTTTTGCTTTTTGTCCATTAAAATAAAATTAAAAAATTAGATGTGTTCAGTATATAATAAAAATAATAATTTGACAAAATATATTTTTGATGCTATTTTGTGTTCACTATGTTGAATATGCATTTTACATCCAAGAATATTTGTTTGCCAGTCGCGATTAGACTGGTCGGCTTTGGTTTTTGGAAAATGGTAAAAGCATAAAACATTTTTTCAAAAGAAACCAAGCCGACCTCTCAAAAGGCCGGTTTTTTAGTTTAGTTCGTTGACAATCGAAGAATTAAAAAACAAAAAGGAGAATGGCTATGGAGATTAATTGTTTGAAATGCGAACTTTTTGGCAAGTGCGACTTTTTCCCTGCATTATCCAATTGGACGGGAAACTGTCAAATTCGGATTCCCCATCATTGGGAATCTGAAAAAGACAATAAAACAACAAATAGCGTTGCCACAGGCAGATTGGTTACTCCTGTTTTTTTTAGATTCGGCGAAGAAAAAAAAGAACCACCCGTAAAAACCGTTTTTTGCGGCAATGGTACTTGTACAAAAAAGGGCTGGTGCAATGATGGCATCGCCCGGCACTGTAAGTTGCTTCAGCCAATAGCAACACAAGATAGCAAAGAAAGGAGGGAAAGGCACTACGATGAGTAGCGGATTAACAATCTTCAGGCGGAAATTTCAAAAATGAAATTCCCGCCTTTTATTTGCTAAAAATATATTTGAAAGGTATTATGGGTTTATAATATAAATATGGGCGGATGGCGAAATTGGCAGACGCGCTAGCTTCAGGTGCTAGTCCTAGCGATAGGGTGGAGGTTCAAGTCCTCTTTCGCCCACAAAGATGCTTGCCCGGATGGCGGAATTGGTATACGCGCCAGTCTTAGGAACTGGTTCTCGCAAGGGATTGGAGGTTCGAGTCCTCTTCCGGGCACAATATGCAAAAAATTATTATCAGTGAAGAAGATGCAAGGCAAAGAATAGATAAATTCCTCAGTAACGGGATTTTTTTTGATGAAAAAATAACACGGAATGAAATTGTGGAAAAAATCAAAGAAGAGAAAATTTTAGTTAATGGCAGAAAAATTAAGCCAAGTTATTTTTTGAAAAAAGACGACGAAATCAACGTTGATTTTAAATGGGAAGAAAAAAAATCTTTAAAAAAAAATAATCAAATAAAAATTCCAATTATCTATCAAGATGAAAATATTATTGTAGTTGATAAGCCCGCGGGAGTGCAGGTGCATCCCGATTCTCATGAAAAAGAAAAAACAATCGTGAATTATTTATTAACGGATTTTCCGGAAATTGAAAGTGTGCATGATGATTCCGTTGGCGCTGAAATGCGTCCGGGAATCGTGCATCGCTTAGACAAGGACACGAGTGGCGTGATGCTTATCACAAGAAATGAAAAAGCTTTTTTAGAATTAAAAAGACAATTTCAAGCAAGGGAGATTGTGAAAAAATATCAAGCAATTGTTTATGGTGTCACCGGTTTGTTGGCAGGTGAAATAAATAAGCCGATGGCTCGTTCATCTGATTATCGAAAACAAGTAATCGCCGGGAAAAAAACCAAAACAATTATTCGTGAAGCAGTGACAAATTATCGACTTTTGAAAAAAATTGGCAATAAATTTTCTCTTTTGGAATTAACGCCAAAAACGGGAAGAATGCACCAGATTCGCGTGCATCTGACTTCAATCGGACATCCGATTGTTGGTGATAAAAAATATTATTTAAAAAATATTTTATGCGACGCTTATGCCGGAAGGCAATTATTGCATGCTAAAAATATCCAGTTTAGTCTTTTCGGAAAAAATTATGAATTTGAAACAGAATTGCCGGCTGATTTCATGGCTTTCCTTTCGGGAAAAATACGAAAAAATAAAAATGAATAGCGTCAAATAGCAAATGTTAAATTATAAAGCGAAAGTATTTTTAATAGTTTCTCTGGGTTTTGTTGTTGGCGTTTTTGGCGCTTCGTTTTTTTATCCAAACATACTTAATGCTTTTTTTATTCACTTGATTTTACTTTTAGCAGTCATTATTTTCTTTGTTTTCTATGATCAAAAAAATATCATACTGACTTCATTGGCATTTTTATTTTTTGCTTTCGGTTTTCTTATTACACAAAATAAAATTGATAAAATAAATTCGTTTAAAAATATGCCACAAAAAATGGATTTTTTGGGACGCGGAATGATCGCGATGGAGCCAAAAACAAAAGATAATCGGCAAGAGTTGATTTTTTCATCAAACAGCAACTATAAGATACTTATTCAAGAAAGTGCCTTTAAAAAATATATTTATGGTGAAGAGATTAATTTAAAATGTCAGCTGGAAATCCCTAAGAATATGACAAATAGCGATTTTGATTATAGGTCCTATTTGGCACGACAAGATATCTTTTATCTTTGTCAAAAGTCGGACATTGAAAAAACCGGCCGGAATTTGGGCAATTATTTTTATGGCGCGGTGGTGACAATAAAAAATAGCTTTAGCGCTAAAATCTATTCCCTTATTCCTTCCCCGGAAGCAGGATTACTTGAAGGTTTGATTATAGGAGGAAGCGGAAATTTATCCAAAGAAATCCAAGCTAATTTTTCGCGTACCGGAATGACACATATCGTGGCGGTATCGGGGTATAACATCACAATTGTGGCGGAATATTTGATGTTTTTGGGATTATTTTTGGGATTGTGGCGTCGTCAGGCTTTTTGGTTTGCGCTTTTTGGTGTTTGGGTTTTTATTCTGATGACCGGTTTTCCATCTTCAGCTATTCGTGCCGGTGTAATGGGAACATTGCTTCTTTATGCGATGAAAAATGGGAGATTAGCGAATGCGGGTAATGCCATTTTGTTTGCAACTAGCGTGATGCTTTTTTGGAATCCGCTACTCCTTCGATATGATGTTGGTTTTCAATTGTCATTTTTGGCTACAATCGGTATTGTTTATTTTTATCCAATATGTAACGAATATATTAGTAAAAAGCTGGAAAAATATCCTCCTATTTTTTCTTTTATTGCCGAAATATTTTTTATGTCGCTCAGTGCTCAACTTTTTGTTCTTCCTATTATTCTCTTCAACTTCAAAACGCTTTCAATAATTTCATCTCTCAGTAATATTTTGGTCTTGCCGATTTTGCCCATTACAATGCTGTTGGGATTTTTAGCGGTTTTCATTAGTTTTATTTTTCAACCACTGGCAATACTCTTTTCTTGGCTGGCATATCTCCCGCTACATTATGAAATTTTAACAATAAACTATCTAGCAAGTCTAAAATTTTCCGCTTTGGAAGTTAGTCTTTCGTGGCAAGGAGTTTTGGCTTGGTATATAATCCTAATAAGCGCAATTTTTTATCTTAAAAGAAAAATAAAATGTCAAACCGCAAGTTAATCTATTTTTCTCTTGGAATTCTTCTGACTATCAGTCTGATTTTCTTTAGTATTAGAAATTATGCGAAAAATCAAAAATTGCAAGTGGTATTTTTGGATGTGGGGCAAGGCGATGCCATTTTGATTTCCGAGGGAGAAAGGCAAATCCTTATTGATGGCGGATCGAGTGGGCAAAACTTTTAGAAAAATTGGGTGAATATGTGCCGTTTTGGGATCGTAAAATTGATGTGGTGATTGCGACTCATCCAGATGCGGATCATATTGCAGGATTAGTGGATGTTCTAAAGAATTATACTGTTGACGAAGTGATTGAAAGTGGAGCAGAAAGCCAATCGCAAGTTTTCAAAGCGATGGAAAAAATAATTGAAGACAAAAAAATGGAAAAACAAATTGCTAGGCGTGGAATGAAAATAAGACTTTCCGCTGACACAGAATTGAAAATTCTCGGTCCTGATGAAAAAGATGCTAAAAATTTGCAAGATACCAATTCGGCTAGTATTGTGGCGAGATTAACATATGGAAAGAATAGTTTTCTTTTTACGGGGGATTTACCAACGGAAACGGAAATGCAAATGTTGAAAAATAATTTGTTTTTAGCAACGAATATTCTAAAAGTCGCTCATCATGGTTCAAAATTTGCTACCAGCACGGAATTTTTGGATAAAATTGATTCCAAAGAAGCGGTGATTTCTGTGGGAAAGAATAATCGCTATGGTCATCCGGCAATGGAATTGCTGAATCGATTAAAAGAAAAAAATATTAAAATTTTACGCACAGATGAAATGGGTGATGTTATTTATGAGTGTAATAATAT
>JAJYDG010000009.1 GCA_021777675.1 bacterium
TATAGATGAATTCTAATATATCTATTGCACCACTTGACTGATATTTTCATAAATTTGGTTGGGCGTCAAATAATTATTTTTCTTTCTGGGGCGATTGTTCAGATTGTCTTCAATCGGAGTAATAAGACTTGCTGTCTGATTGATATCTTTATCCTTTTTGGGAAAATACTGGCGCAAAAGTCCATTCAAATTCTCTGCAGTGCCTTTTTCCCGGGAAGCGTAAGGATGACAGAAGTGGGATTGTGCACTAAAATCGTTTTTTTGGTTTCTTCGTGAAAAGCATTTTCACCGCCGTTATCTCGGGTGATGCTTTTCACGAAATCTTCCGATTCTCTTTCGATCAATTTTCGGATAGACTGTTCATTTTCTTTCGCCCGTTTGCTTTTCAAAAGGTCAAGTCGGCAAAGCAGAGACTACAGATTCGCAGATGGGATATTATTTTCCAACAAGAGGAAGATCTGCTTCCCGATGTCCGCACTCTTTCCGCTCATTGATTTTTTGCGAATGTTCTTCAATAGAAACCTTATTCTTTATCGGAGCAGAGTGCTGATATCGGAGTTGCCCAACTTTTCTCTTGTAACATAGATGTGAATACAGTTTTTCATGTCTTTTCGCGTGGTTGTAAATGTAATCATAAATTGTTTCATGGCAAAGAGTCAGCCCATCAAGATTATCTGGTGGTTCCGAAACGAGCGTTCCGGCGATTTGCTCCGGCGACCAGTCCTCTTTGAGTTTTTTGATAATGAATTTTTTCAGTTTCGGATTTTTATCAACTTAAACGGATTTCGCGGTATAGGGCAAATGTTCTCCTGAATGGTTTTTAATCTCCCGTACAATGACTGAATGGTCTCTTTTTAGCCTTCTGGCAATCTCGCAGATAGTGCTCAACTCGTTCTCGTTCATAGTAAGTTATTCTTTGCATAAGCCACTTTACTACCCTTAAAAGTTAACTGGTAATCATACCATGGGGTTTGGGTAAAGTGGTGCAATGGGTTTTGAATCCGTCATGTACTGCGTGCGCTTGATTTTTTTCTTGTCTTAGTGTATAATGAATCCATTGTAAGTTTTCTCAGCAGGTTTTGCCTTATATGTGAATCTAAGGAAAAGACTGAAAGCATTAGTTTTCAGGAAAGTAAGCTTAAGCGGGAAGGTCGGCTTGCAATTGTTAATTTTAAGTTATAAGGCAAAAAAATGGCACAAAAATTGTATGTAGGAGGTTTATCCTACAGCACAACCCAAGACGGCTTGAAAGATTATTTTTCTCAAGCAGGAGCTGTTCAGACGGCGATTATCATCATTGATAAAATGTCCGGACGCTCGAAAGGTTTTGGTTTCGTGGAAATGTCTTCTGATGAAGAAGCGCAAAAAGCTATTGCTATGTTTGATGGAAAAGAGTTCGAAGGAAGAACTTTGACTGTTAACGAAGCTCGTCCGATGGAGGAACGACCAAGAACTGGTGGTTTTCGAAAATCAGGCGGAGACGGTGGCTTTCGTGGTGGAAAAAGATACTAAATTATCTTTGAAAGTCTAAAAAACAGTTCCGAGCAATCGGAGCTGTTTTTTTTGTGAATTTGACTTGCGAAATAATCCGGCTATTGTTATAATTTATTAAGTTGAAATTTAATTTTAGTTTTTGAATTTTATGAAGAAAAATAGTTTTAAGATTTTTTTATTGTTTTTTGGGATTTTTATGTTAAGCGGTTGTATGAATCAAAAAGCGCAAGCGCCGGTTATTGATGATGCAACGATAATTTTGTTTTACGGGCAAGAATGTCCACATTGTCAAATTGTGGAGAAATATATTGCGGATAATAATATAAAAAATAAAGTTGTTTTTTCTGAGCGAGAAGTTAACCACAATAGCGCCAATGCTGATTTTATGATGAAAAAGCAAGAATCTTGCAATCAGTTTGATAAAAACAATGTCGGAGCGGTTCCTTTTTTATGGACAAAAGAAAAATGCTATATAGGGCAAGATGAAATAATGCAATTTTTTAAAGATAAAACAAATGGTCGGTAAGAATTTCAAAAAGAATTTTTTTTTGCTCTTACTTTTTGTATTTTTTTTGCCCATTTTTTCAGCACGGGCATTTTGTCCTGTTTGTGTGGTGGCGGTGGGCGCCGGACTCGAACTTTCACATTATCTTGGAATTGATGATACGGTAACCGGCCTGTGGATTGGCGCATTGCTTGTGGCACTTTCTGCATGGACATTGGAATGGATGAAGAATAAAAAAATCAGTTTTAGACTAAAAACATTTTTGGTTTATGCCGCTTATTATTTATTTACGATTATTCCGCTTTATTTTGTCGGTCTTATGGGACAGGCGCGGCATAGTTTTTGGGGTGTGGATAAATTGCTTTTGGGAATAATTGCAGGCAGCCTGGTTTTTTATTTTGGTGGAATGTGGCATTTGCAATTAAAGAAAAAAAATAATAACAAAGTCTATATTCCTTTTCAAAAAGTAATTGTTCCAGTCGCATTGCTTTTAATCTTGAGCTTGCTTTTTTATTATTTAACATTAAAATAATAAACATATGGAAGAAAATAAAATCAAAAGTCTTAATGAGTTTGTGGAAAAAATCGACCAGATGAAAAAACAAGACAAAATGGATTTGTCGTCTGATCAGGATTTAAGTCTGGCAATTATGAATCTTATTAGCATTGAAGAACACTTCTTTTTTACGGCGGAAAAAACAGGCAAAAGCGAATATTTTGATTTATTGCAAGAAGTTAGAAAAATGCGCGGGGAACTTTTGCGAAAAATTATCAAAGAATATGAGGGAGAAGTTTGGTGCATTTCCAAACATTTGCTAGCAGCTTCTATGCGACTTATGGAGGTTGGAACAAAGCAGCAAGGAATGGGAAATAAAGAAGCGGCGCATGAGCTATTTCATAAATCCTATGACCTCTATGGAATGTTTTGGGCACTCAATATGAAATTAATCGGAACAAATGATGTAAAGGAAATGGCGGGAATAAAAAAAACACAAAACTTAAGTATTAAAAAAATTGATGAAAATGCTTTAAGCAAAAACGATAAGAATCCGTCTGGCTTTACTGGAAAATTGCGAGAGTTAGTGAGAAAAGCGATTGATTGTTGTATAGAATAAATAAAAAAAAGAGTTTCGGTCGATGCTCTTCGTATTCGAATATTAATTAATTTAAAAAATTAAATAAATATATGAAAAAAAATTTAGCCGGTTTTATTTTGGGTGTGACAGTTTTGCTTCTAGCCGGTTGCGGTTCCGGTAACAGCACAACAACAACTGATACTGCAAAGAATGAAACATCCAATGCGGATACTACGCAAATACAAAAAACAAACAATTCTTCAGGCGCCGAAACAGCCAATGTCCCGGTAGCGATAGATCCTTCTACATTGCCGAAGGCGACAGGAAATCCTGATGATGCGGTTAATGCAATTATTGATGGCGCTGATAAAGAAAAGGCGCAAACTGTGAGCGATAGCACGGATGCTACTTCGGCAGTGGATAGCAGTGCGGACACTAATAATTTAAATAACACATATGATCAAAACAATTTATAAAAAAAGCTTTTCATTTTTGGTTGTTTTCGGTCTGATTTTTTCTGCTACCGGCGTCTTGGCTGATAATGGCAATGGGCAGGGCGTTTCCAGCAAGCCTGTCATGCCGGATAGCACCACCGGAAGTGGTAATGGGCAAGGAATCGTCAATAAAATTAAATCAAACGGAAATATATGTGAAAGAATTACTGAACGGGCAGGAGCATTTCAGCAAAAAGCAAGCGATCAAGAGAGTCAAATCAAAACCAGAAATATGACAAGATTGACCAATTGGACAACGAAAGAAAGCGAACAAGACGCTAAACTAGCCGGATTAAGGGCTGGTTGGGATACTAATAGAAAAAATCAATTTTCCGCACTTGAAGCAAAAGCGCAAACAGATGCACAGAAAACGGCTGTTGCTAATTTTGAGACTATAACCAATGCAGCTATTACGACAAGACGAGCAGCTGTTGATGATGCTATTAAAGCCTTTAGAATTGGTATGCAAAATGCAATTACAACAAGACAAGGACAAATCGATCAATTAGTTTCAGGATCGGCGGCTTCCAGGCAATCCTTATGGAGTAAAGCGGAAGCGGATTGCACAGCAGGCGTGGACGCAAAAACCGTAATGGCTAATTTGAAAAGCGGAATGCAGGCGATTCGTACTCAGACTCAATCAGACAAGCAAAATGTAGCCAAAATCAATACAACCGTGGCCACTTTAGTAGCAACAAGAAAAGCCACTGTGGATAAGGCTTTTTCTGATTTTAAAGCAACGATGGAACAAGCTAGGATTGCGTTGAAAAAAGCTTTTGGAACAACAGCTACGACAAATTCCACTCCGACAACTACTCCAACCACCACAACTACCACAACTACGCCAACAACTATTGGAAATTAAGCGAGTTTAGCTTGAAATTGAAAAATAAATCCATTTCGCACATCGAAATGGATTTTATTTTGAAAAAATGATAGAATGAAGATGTAATTTTTTTATAAGCATATGAAAAAAATAAAATTGGGAATTGTTTTTGGCGGTCGCTCCAATGAACACGAGGTTTCTTTGAAGTCGGCAAAGCAGGTTATTGATGCTATCAATAAAGAGCGTTATAAAATTTCTCCCATTGCAATTACAAAAAAGGGTGTTTGGCTTTTTGAAGACAGTGGTTTGAAATATTTGGATTTTAATTTAGCAAAAGCGCAAAAAGAAGGAGGAGTTGAAGTTGATGCGGATTTTTTATCGGAAAAAAATGATGATGTTTTTGAACTATTAAAAAAATTGGATTTAATTTTACCTATCTTGCATGGTCCGTATGGCGAAGATGGGAGATTGCAAGGAATGCTTGATATGCTTTCCGTTCCATATGTTTTTTCCGGTGCCTTAGCTTCCGCCTTAGCAATGAATAAACAAAAAACAAAAATAATCGCTAAAAAATGTGGTTTGAAGGTGGCGAAAGAAATTATTATTGAAAAAAACAAAAAATATAAACCGGATAAAATTATTGAAAAAATAAATTTTCCTATTGTAATAAAACCAATTGAATTAGGATCTTCAGTGGGCATAGATATTGTTAAGAATAAACAAGAATTAGAGCAAGGTATTGAAAGAGCCTTGTCTTATGGTGAAAAAGTTATGTTGGAACAATATATAAAAGGTCGAGAACTGACTGTCGGAGTAATGGGGGAAAAAACTCCCAAGGCCTTGCCGGTTATTGAAATTATTCCAAAGCTTTCCAATTTTTTTGACTATAAAGCAAAATATCAAGTTGGCGGTTCGCAAGAAATTTGTCCGGCGGATATTCCTGAAGAAATTCGAAAAAAAGTGCAAAAAAACGCGGTAAAAATCTTTAAAGCTTTGGATTGTCGTGATTTGGCGCGAGCGGATTTTATTTGGAAAAATGATTCAAAAGAGATTTATTTTTTGGAAATAAACACTATTCCGGGAATGACTGGCACCAGTCTTGCTCCTCAAGCGGCTAAGGCAAGCGGAATGGATTTTTCTCAGTTTCTGGATAAGCTCATAATAGGTGCTTTAAAAAGAAAAAATAAAAATTTTTATGCCTAAGATTAATATAAAATTAAAAGAAGATCTGGCTGAAGTTAAAAAGGAGGTTAGTCGAAGAACCTTTGATTATGTGATTACAGCTTTCGGTTTGGTGGCTGGTTTGGCATGGAACGATGCGATAAAATCCCTCATAGAATATCTTTTTCCACAAAATCAAAATGGAGTCAAAGCCAAGCTTATCTATGCGATTTTCATTACTTTGATTATGGCGATAGTGAGTTACTATGTGGCAAGGTTTTCTCCCAAAGAAGAAAATGTTAAAAAAAGAAAAAGTCGTCACAAAGAATAATAGGAAGCTGAAAAATGAATAATTTTTTGGAGTTTTATCAATATTTGCCTTATCGAGTAGATCCGGAAATTTTTCATATCGGTCAATATTTTTTTGGCTGGTATGCTTTTATGTATTTGGCAGGTTTTTCTACGGTTTATTTGCTTTTGCGGAAAAGATTGATTTTGAGAGAAGGCAAAATATCAGAAGAACAGTTGTCGGATATTTTAATTTTTTGTTTTATTGGAGCAATAATCGGTGGTCGCTTAGGTTATGTGTTTTTTTATGATTTGTCTTATTATTTAGCCAATCCTTTGGCGGTCATATCTCCATTTGATCTCTCCAGTGGAAAACTAATTGGAATTCGTGGAATGAGTTATCATGGCGGATTGATTGGGGCGCTTATTTTTGGAATTATTTTTGCGAAAAAAAACAAGCTTGATTTTTGGCAAATAACGGATTTTATTTTGCCAGCTATTCCGGCAGGATATTTTTTTGGGAGAATCGGAAATTTTTTGAATGGTGAATTATACGGACGCATAACCGATAAATGGTGGGGAATGTATTTTCCCAATGATACTTTGAAAGTTTTGCGTTATCCATCACAAATATACGAAGCTTTTTTGGAGGGTTTTTTGTTGTTTGTTTTTTTTTGGAAAATAAGAAACAGAGCGGAATTTAAGGGGGTGATTCTAGCTTGGTATTTGATGAGTTATGCCATGATGCGTTTTATCGGGGAATTTTTTCGACAACCTGATGCGCAACTTGGATTATTGATTTGTGGCCTAAGTATGGGTCAACTTCTTAGTTTAGTAATGTTTTTTTGCGGGATGACGATATTGTTTTGGCGAAAGAGAAAAAGTGTAGTATAATTTATTAAGGTGATTTTGAAGAATATAAAAAATAACCGATGCAAAAAATACAAAAACAATTTTCAGTTGATGGTATTTCCAAAGAACGACACAAGCAAAGGGAGTTTGATTATGATTTAGCGCAATTTGCCTTGAAGAATAAGAATTCTTCCGTTTTGTTTTCCCATAAATATGGACGAGTCAAGCAATTTACCACTCGAGATTCAAAATTGTATTTTACGCAAAAAGAATTAAAAAAAATTCGTTCCGGCGAAAGAGTGGAGTTTTTCACGGAAAGAGTTGATTGCGTCGGTTTTCGTTATGACAGAAAAAAAACATATTATGCTAAAAAAGAAAATCCATATTATTTTGAATTAAAAGAGCGTTATTCTAGTTTAAGACAATATATTACGGATGCTTTTCGCGGCTATACTCATGGAATAGGATTAGTGCGAATGTGGAATATATCCCTTGTAAGTTCGCTTATTTTTGGAATGTTTTTAATGACAATGATTTATCGTTATTTAGGGCAAGGAGCGCATGCCCAAGAAGACGGAGCTGTTTCTTCGTTGCCGAAAACAACTCAAGTTCTGGGTGCGCAAACAACCAATCAGGAAGCTGTTCAAAGAGAAAGGGATTATTATACGGCAAAGATTTTGGCTGAATTGTCATCTAAAAAGAACGCCGATTTTGAAAAAACATTGAGAAATATGGTTAGAGGCTATCCTATTGAAGCGATGGTTCCATATATTGCAAAACAAGATCGGGTTGTTGCGGCTTTCATTGTCGCTATTGCCAAAAAAGAAAGTTCATGGGGAGTCCATGCCCCGGTTCTGGACGATCAGGATTGTTTTAATTATTGGGGTTTTCGCAAGAAAACTGATAGAATGGGAACGGGGGGGCATACGTGCTTTAATAGTCGCCAAGAAGCTGTAACTGCGGTGGCAAACAGGATAAATACATTAGTGTATGATGAAAAAAATGATACACCTGAAAAAATGGTTTCTCCATGGAAATGTGGTTATGATTGTTCATGGGATAGCAAGCAGGCGGTTCAAAAATGGATAGATGATGTAGACTTTTATTTTAGAAAAATTGATACAGGAGATGAAGTAAATCCGGAGAGTTAGTGCTGTTTTTCTTAAGTTGCGAATAAACTAAAACACGAAAAAGATGGCAAAAACCATCGCAACATTTGAACATGAAGAGAAATTATTAGCTTCTGGCTTTGATTTTGTTTTGGGGATTGATGAAGCTGGACGTGGACCATTGGCTGGACCGGTTGTGGCAAGCGTGGCGACACCCAAG
The DNA here is from genome assembly GCA_021777675.1 of bacterium. Taxonomy (GTDB): domain Bacteria; phylum Patescibacteriota; class Minisyncoccia; order Moranbacterales; family UBA2206; genus UBA9630. The sequence continues at coordinate 8,026 of JAJYDG010000009.1, forward strand.
GATTTTAAAAGTTTGAATTTGGAAGATAAGAAATGGAATTTTATTCGAGATTCAAAAACGCTTTCAGAAAAACAACGCGAAGTAATGGTCGATTTTATTTATGAACATTTCTATGTCGGTGTTGGAGTCTGCGATCATAAAACAATTGATCGAATTAATATTCTGGAAGCAAGTTTTCTGGCAATGAAGAAGGCAATTACAGATTTTCAAAAAAGACAAAAAGAATTAATACGAGATAAAAAATGCATAGTGCTGGTAGATGGAAACAAAATTATCCCCAGCTTTTCTTTGGAGCAATTGGCGATTATCGGTGGAGATAAGTTGGTTAAATCAATCGCAGCGGCTTCAATTATTGCCAAGGTAACGCGCGATCGAGTTATTTGTGATGCGGACAAATTATACCCGCAATATGGCTTTGCCAAACACAAGGGTTATGGCACGAAAGTGCATTTTGAGGCGCTTGAAAAATATGGACCGTGTCCGATTCACAGGCAAAGTTTTGAGCCAATAAAAAGCCATATCTATAGTCAAGCAGGCTGGACGAAACAAGCAAAAGAATGTTATTATAAGGGTGTGAGATATTCAAAATAAATCTTAATCCAATATAACGGAATTATATGAAAATAGGCATTGATGCCCGCAATATTCTTAATCCCGATAAGGGAGAGGCGATTGGAGCAGGACATTATACATATCAGCTCATTCGCCATCTTTTAAAAGTGGATGAGGTAAATGAGTATGTTTTGTTTTTTGATTTTCGTGCGCGCGAAAAAGATATTAAAAAATTTTCAAAGAAAAATGTTAAGATAAAATTTTATCCGTTTTCCGATTATAAAAAATATCTTCCGGGAGCATACAGTGAAATTTTAGGAACAGCCACTCTTGCCAAGGAAAAACTGAATGTTTTACACACCACTTCTCCGCTTAGCAGAATCCCTGTTTCTTATCATGGAAAAACAGTGGCAACTATTCATGATCTGGCGGCAATTAAAGTTCCGGAAGTTTTTCCATCTTTAGTTCGCGCCAAAGCCAAGGCGATGCTGAGCTTTGCTATTAAAAAAGCGGATAAATTAATTGCGGTTTCTCAATCAACCAAAAATGATATTTGTGATATTTTTAAAATTTCGGAAGATAAAATCAATGTAATTTATAGTGGATATGATAAGCGTTTATCGGAAAAATCAACAGTGGCACGCACTGAAATATTAAAGCGCTATAACCTTTCAATTGATGAAAAATACATTTTATTTTTAGGCACCATTGAGCCGGTAAAAAATATCGCTCGTCTTTTGGAAGCATTTGCTATTTTTAGAAAAAATTTTTTTGCTGAGAAGAAAATGTTTAATTATAAATTGATTATTGCCGGAAAAAGAGGCTGGCTGGCAACCGAGCATAAGCAGATGGCAAAAGATTTGGAAATTGAAAAAGACTTGATTTTTACCGGATATGTGGTTGGCGATGAAGTGCCAGCGCTTTTTTCTCAAGCGGATTTTTTTGTAATGCCGTCGCTCTATGAAGGCTTTGGAACAACTGTGCTTGAAGCATTTGCAACTGGTGTGCCAGCGATTCTTTCTAATGTTTCTTCTATTCCGGAAATTGCCGGAAATGCGGCAAAACTGGTTAGTCCTTTTGATGTGGAAGAAATTGCCAATGCAATGTTTGATTTTTCGCAAAGTGAAGATTTGAAAAATAACTATCGCAAAAGAGGCTATTTGCAAGTGGAGAAGTTTGATTGGGAAAAATGTGCGAAAGAGACGTTGAGTTTATATGAAAGTTTGAAATGATTTTTTAATAGATAAAAAAATGAAAAATGATAAAAAAATAAAAAATAGCGCAATAGTTGTTGGAGTATTGTTTTTGATTGTCGGTTTCATTTGGTTTTTTTATTTTAAAAATAAAAAAAATGATAGTATTTCTAATTTTTTAACTATTTGCAAAGTTGAATGCGGAAAAATATCTCCTTGTGAGGGAAAAACTGTTTCAATAGCAGGCTATCTTGATCTTAATAATATTTCTGATGAAAAATTTTTAATTCAAGATATCATTGGTAAGTTACCGAAAGCAAATTTGGAAGTGGATATTTCTGGTGATAAAAATAATAAAGAAAATATAGTTAAGAAAATCAATGATTTGGCAAGGAATGCTGAAAAGCCAATAGTGATTACTGGAACAGTGGCTGGTTTTGATATGCCGACAAATGGAAATTGTCAGCGTGGCTTTAGATTGAATTTATCAAAGGAAAACGATTTGAAATAGATTGATCTGGAAAATATATTTTAAATAAATAAGCAAAAAACATATCTAAAAGCCAGCTTTTTCTATGCTTTTTTTAAGAAAAGAAACTTCATCTTTCAATCCAGATTCATTATCTTCGGCTATAAATACCCCTGCTTTTTTATAGCGAAGATTGTTTATATTCAGTTGTTGTTCCGGAGTAAGTGCTTTTCCTTGAGTTTTTTGAATGATTTGCGCTATGGCATCATCTAATTCTTCCTGTATTCTTTTAGTGGTTGACTCTGATTCGCCTAAAAATTTGCTCGCATTATATTGCACTATGGGATTATTTAATAATGTCGCTCGTTCAATTAATAAGATAAGTCGTTCGGAATTTTTTCTTGCTATTGAAATTTCCTCGCTACTCCTTTCTGTCGCTTCTGCCATTATGGAATCCTGAATATTTTTTAATTCCAATAGCTTGGTAAGAATATTTTTTATTTCTTCCTTGATGATAGCTTCTTTTTCTGCACTGTTTGCTTGCGGAACATCTCTCGATTCTTTTTTAAAAAATCCCATAAAAATATAGTAAATATGTTTAGTTTGGTAAAAATAAACTTCTTGTATATTATATATTATATCAAAAAAAGCGTTAATAGCATAATTGCAATAAGAGTGTTCAAATTTAATAATGGCTACTGGAATTTTGATATGCCGACAAATGGAAATTGTCAGCGTGGCTTTGGATTGAACTTATCCAGGGAAAATGATTTGATAGGATAAAAAAAGCAAGACGGAAAATGGAGTGTTTTTTTTGAGCGTCGAAAAATTGCCAAATTAGAAATATTTTGATATAGTGGCTATCTATTGGCAAATAATTGCTGATAGAATTTTTCTTTTCATATTCAAAAGGAGGAAGTAAGATGATAAAAAAGGTCTTTTTGGTTGTATTAACTGGCATTTTTTGGTACGCTTCGGCTATGGCGGGAAATTTCTATATTGGAAAAATTTCCAGATCAAATAACAGCGAAGTTTTATTTTCGCAATCTATTGATGTTGATAATGTCCGGATTGGAAAAGTTAATTCCAAATCAAAAGATAGCAAAGAAGTGGTCAATGAAAGAAGTGGCGATCCTTGCGGATTATTGGCTAAATGGGGACTCGTGTTGGATGAGTGGAAAAATGATAATGCTAAACATGAAATGTCTCCGGCCGAAATTCTTGTTCTGGCGACAGAGGAAAATGACGGCAATGTTGTTACGATGCTTGCAAAAATGCAAATTGCTCAGAGGCTAATTACCGATGGTCAGAAGTGGAATGGAGATTTTGAATATCGGTTATTGGAATCGATGAGTTATGGAGGAAACCAAGCTGATCGGTATCGATGGTATGGCTATGCGCCAAATATGGTGGGAGAGTCATATCAAAATGCTCTTGAAGAAAGTCGTGGATTGACTTTCAAACAGACATTTCTAAAATCCACTGACAATCAAGGGGATTGGCATGCATTTAAACAAGTATATGCAATTTGCGCTTGGTTCATAAACCAACATCTCGGATTACAAACAACATACCGGACCATACCGAGTTCCAGTGGGTTTTATCACGATTTTTCAGTAACATCAGAAAACCGTGATAAATATGTCCAAGCCGTGCAACTTTTTTTCGAGGCGGTTGGCTCGCCTCTGGCGGATAAAGAATTATTTAAAAAATCCGGCACCTCAAGCATCATAAATTATGATGCGTCGGAAAAATTTTGTCAGTGCCAGTAGGGCATTGGCAAGATAAGAAAGTGGGAATAAAAAGGGTTATTGCTAAACAAGCGTAACCCTTTTATGATAATATTGCTAAAAAGTCAAAAATAGTTTAGAATCAAACTACAATTAAAAAGACATTTGAGGAAATATCAATTCCGAAGTCTGAAGAAAGAAATTTCGTCAATAGGGCGAAAAATTAGACTCTTCCGGGTAAGCCCGTTAATGCTGTTATTAAGCCTCGATGTGATATTGGGGGAATTAAGGTGGTACCACGATTCATTCGTCCTTATACGATTTATTTGTATGGGGATTTTTTTTTAATTTATTATTTAAAAATATGTTTAAAAAAGTTGATACGAGAAAAAAATATAGTGAGATGGAAAAAGAGGTGATTCAATTTTGGAAAAAAGACGGAACTTTTAAAAAGTCGATAGAGCGGAGAAGCAAAGATAAATATTATAGCTTTTATGATGGACCGCCGTTTATTACCGGTGTGCCACATTATGGCACGCTTTTATCTTCAATCGTAAAGGACGCCGTGCCAAGATATTGGACAATGAAAGGTTATCGCGTTGAGCGTCGCTGGGGTTGGGATTGCCATGGACTACCGGCGGAAAATATGGTGGAAAAAAAACTTGGGCTCAAAAGCAAAAAAGATATTGAAAAAATCGGCGTGGATAAATTTAATGAAACCTGTCTTTTGGAAACTTCGCAAATTGCCAGTGAATGGGAAGAAGTAGTAGATCGTGTCGGTCGCTGGGTGGAATTTAAAGGCGCCTACAAAACGATGGATAAAGGTTATATGGAGTCGGTCTGGTGGGCATTTTCCGAACTTCATAAAAAAGGACTTGTCTACGAAGATGTGCGCGTGTCGCTCTATTGTCCGCGCTGTTCCACTCCGCTTTCAAATTTTGAAATTGCGATGGACAATTCCTACGAAATGGATAGTGACCCCTCTGTATATGTGAAAATGAAAGTGAAAAACGAAGAGAATGCATATTTTTTGGTTTGGACAACAACGCCATGGACATTATTGGCAAATGTGGCCTTGGCGGTAGGAAAAGATATTGATTATGTGAAAATTAAGACTGCTGATGGAAATTATATCTTAGCGAAAGAGCGAGTGGCTAATGTTTTTAAGGATGGCGAGGTTGAAATTATTGAAGAATATAAAGGCAAGGATTTAGTTGACACAGAATATGAGCCAATTTTTCCGCATGAAATTAAAAACGGTTACAGGGTAATTGCGGGGGATTTTGTGACAACGGAAGACGGATCGGGAATCGTGCATATTGCACCAGCCTTTGGCGAGGATGACTTCAATTTGCGAAAACCAAATGATTTGCCAATTATCATGAATGTGGATGAGGAGGGGCAATTTAATGAAGGCGAGTGGCGGGGGCAAAAAGTTTGGGATGCGAACAGTGAAATTGTAAAATGGTTGAAAGAGAAAGGTTATCTTTTCAAGCGCGAGCAAATTACTCACAGTTATCCACATTGTCATCGCTGTCATACAAAATTAATTTACAAAGCCCAGCCGGCATGGTATGTGAATATAAATAAAATTCGCCAAAGCTTGTTGGACGAAAACGAAAAAATCAATTGGTATCCTGAGTTTTTGAAGCACGGCCGATTTCAAAAAGGAATTGAAGGCGCACCGGATTGGAATATTTCTCGCGATCGCTATTTCGGCACGGCGATTCCGGTTTGGAAATGCGAAAATGAAAAATGCGAAGAATTAAAAGTTGTCGGTTCATACGAAGAACTTAAAAAATTATCAGGAGTGGAGCTGTCTGATTATCATAGACCAAAAGTGGACAATGTCGTTTTTAGGTGTGAAAAATGTAATAGTGAAATGAAAAGAGTTTCGCAAGTGTTTGATTCTTGGATTGAATCAGGATCGATGCCATTTGCCCAGTTTCATTATCCATTTGAAAACAAAGAAGTATTTGAAAAAAGTTTTCCAACTGATTTTATTGCGGAATATATTGCCCAAACAAGAGCTTGGTTTTATGTATTGCATGTTATTGCGGTGGGCGTTTTTGGCAAAATCAGTTTTAAAAATGTAGTAACGACAGGAACGATTGCCGGATCGGATGGTAAGAAAATGTCAAAATCACTTGGTAATTATCCCGATCCAAATTTGGTTTTGGAAAAATATAGCGCAGATGCATTGCGTTTGTATCTTTTATCATCTCCTCTTTTGAATGCGCAAAATATCAGTTTTTCAGAAAAAGCGATTGGTGATATTCAAAGAAAAGTTTTGGCAACGCTTTGGAATAGCTATGCCTTTTTTACGCTTTATGCCGGAGTAGATCAGTGGGAGCCGAAAAATAAATTAGGCGCGGTGTCTGATTCGAAAAATTTACTAGACCGTTGGATTACTTCAGAGTTGCATAAACTATTTGGAGAGGTTGATGATAATATGCAGAGCTATGATCTTGTGAAAGCGACAAGACCGTTTGAGCTTTTTGTGGATAATCTTTCCAATTGGTATATTCGCCGTTCTCGCAAGCGTTTTTGGAAAAGTGAAAATGACGCTGATAAAAACAGTGCCTATGAAACATTGCATTATGTGCTTGTAATGCTGGCTAAAATAATGGCGCCGTTTACTCCATTTATTTCAGAGGAGATATATAAAAATTTAACCGGAGAAGAATCGGTGCATCTAATTGAATTTCCTGCGAGTAATGAAAAATTGATTGATGAAAAATTAAATGTTGAAATGAGAAAAGTCCGCGATATTATCAGCGAAGGCTTGCAACAGCGTGCGCTTTCAAAAATTAAAGTGCGCCAGCCATTGTCCGGAGTCACAATCAAACATAAAATTGAAAATGCGGAACTTTTGGAAATTATGCAAGAAGAATTAAATGTAAAAAATATTTTGGTGAATGAGGCGCAAGAAAAAAATATTTTACTCGACACGGAAATTACTCCAGAGTTGCGACTCGAAGGCACGGCGCGTGAGCTGGTGCGGGCGATTCAGGAAATGCGAAAAGAAGCCGGCTACGAGGTGGATAATCATATCCTTATTGGTCATGTTGGTGCGAAAGAGGTTTTTGCAAAATTTGGCGAGCTTATTGCAAAGGAAACTTTAACAAATAGCATCTCCGCCGGTGAACTAGTAGAAGCAGATCTGAAAAAAGAAGTTTTGATTGACAAGACAAAATATTTAATTTTTATTAAAAAAATTTAATTATGCATAAATTGGATTTAATTTTTTTGGATACGGAAACAACCGGAACAGGACCGGATAGCCGTTTGTGCCAAGTGGCTTATAAATTTCGTGATCAAGAATTTGATGCGCTTTTTAAGCCTCCGGTTCCGATTGAGATTGATGCGATGGCTGTTTCACATATTACCAATAAAATGGTTGCGGAAAAAGAGCCTTTTGCGAATTCTGTTATGCATAGAGCTTTAGCGGAAATTTTTGCAGATGGAAATATTCTTGTGGCGCATAATGCCCCGTTTGATGCGGAAATGCTTAGACGTGAAAATATAGAAATTTCAAAAATGATCGATACATTCAAATTGGCCCAATATCTTGATGTGAATGGAGATATTCCTCGATATGCAATGCAATATTTGCGCTATTATTTCGATCTAGATGTATCCGACGCCCCGGCGCATAATGCCTTGGGCGATATTCGTGTTTTGGAAAAATTGTTTGATTTCTATTTTGAAAAAATGGCGGAAAAAGAAAAAGACTCGCAAAAAATTTTAACAGAAATGCAAATTGTTTCTGCGCGTCCCGTTTTAATTAAAAAATTTAATTTTGGAAAATATAATGGACAAAAAATTTCTGATGTCGCAATAGATAATCGAGGATATCTGGAGTGGTTGTTAAATGAAAAAAATAAAATTCGCGATTCGGGCGGAGAAAATGATGAAAATTGGATTTATACATTGGAGCATTATTTAAAATAATGCAGTAAATTTTTTAAGCCTTTTTGAAATTTATAGGGGATATGCATGCTTGTCAAAAGCAAAAAAAAGGAGTAAAATATTTTTCTAGCAGGACATTTTAATTTTTTATTTTTTTGAAATGATAAAAAAAAATTTTTCCGATAAGAGTAAGATAATTGTGCGTGGAGCGCGCGTAAATAATCTTAAAAATATCGATGTGGAAATTCCGCGGGATAAATTGGTGATTATTACCGGGCTTTCCGGATCGGGAAAATCATCCCTGGCTTTTGATGTAATTTATGCTGAAGGAAATCGGCGTTATTTGGAAGGAATGTCGGGTTATGCAACTCAGTTTTTGGATGTCTCTGCCAAGCCGGATGTTGATCGAATTGAAAATTTGACCCCAACAATTTCGATTGATCAAAGAAGCATAGGAAGATCGTCCCGTTCAACAGTTGGAACGCTTACGGAAATTTATGATTATTTGCGAATTCTTTTTGCAAAAATCGGTGTTCCACATTGTCCGCATTGCAAAACTCCCTTGGAAAAAATCAGCAATCAAGAAGTGCTGGACGATATTTTGGATTTTGCCGATAAAAGTAATATAATTATTTTAGGTAAACTGAATAATCGAGATGGAAAATGGGAAGAATCCCTGAAAAATATCAGCCAGCTTGGTTATGCGCGTTTGCGAATAAATGGAAAAATAATGTTGACTTCCGATATTTTGGATCGCAAAGAATTTAAGGATATTTTCAGAGCGGAGGTGGTGGTTGATCGTTTAATTCTCAATAAAAAAGCGCCTGATCAAGAAAGAATTTTAGATTCAATTGAAACTGCCTTTAAATTAAGCAGGGGTGTTGCCATGGTGATTTGTGATGACGATGTTGAAAAAATATATAATCGTGATTTTGTTTGCAAAAAATGTTCTTTCGAGGTGGGTGACATTACTCCAAAACATTTTTCTTTTAATAGCCCGGAAGGCGCTTGCCAACATTGTTTGGGCTTGGGAATAATCAAAGAGATTGATGAAGATTTGCTTATTCCTAACAAAAATTTAACATTGGCGGAAGGCGCTATTTTTTCATGGAATAGGTCATGTTTGAAGTCCTCTGTTTTTTCCGGTGGAACGAATATTTTGGAAGTGCTGGGAAAGCAATATGGTTTTTCTATTAACACTCCGATAAAAAAAATCAGCCGAGAGCAATTAAACATAATCCTTTACGGATCCAATGACCCGAAAATTATTTTTGAAGGCGTTATTCCAGCGATGAAAAAAAAATACGAAGAAGCAAATGCCGGATATCTTAAAAGTGAAATTGAAAAATATATGGTTGAAAAAGAATGTCCTTTGTGCTCGGGAAAAAGATTGAAAAGTGAATATTTGGCTGTTTTAGTTCTTGGAAAATCGATCGATCAAATTGTGGATATGTCACTAGATGAGTTTATTGCTTTTTTAAATGAATTGGAAGAAGCAAAAATTGGCTTGACTAAAAAAAATATTGTTGTTCCATTAAGCAAGGAAATGCATTTGCGAGCAATGGCATTGCAAAATGTCGGGTTGGAATATTTAACGCTTTCTCGTGGAGCAAATTCTCTTTCCGGTGGCGAAGGACAACGCATTCGATTGTCTTCTCAAATCGGATCGGAGCTTTCCGGCATTACATATGTTTTAGATGAGCCGTCAATCGGTTTGCACAGTCGTGATACGGAAAAATTAATTGAAACGATGAATGAATTGCGTGAAGCAGGAAATTCTTTGCTGGTCGTTGAACATGACGAAGCGATTATTCGTTCCGCTGATTGGATTATTGATCTTGGACCTGGGGCAGGAGAATATGGCGGAGAAATTGTTTTTTCCGGAGAATTGAATAGAATGCTGAAAACAAAAACATTGACTGCGGAATATTTAAATGGAAAAAAACAAATCGGAGAAAAGAAGCAAATTAGAAAAGGTTCGGGTAAGACAATCGAAATTCTTGGTGCAAGTGAAAGAAATTTAAAAAATATTGATGTGATTTTTCCATTGGGAAAATTTATTTCCGTTACGGGCGTTTCCGGATCAGGAAAATCGACTCTTGTTTCCGATATTCTTTCCAGGGCTCTAACGAAGTATTTTTTTAAATCAAAGGAATTGCCGGGAAAACATCGAAAAATCAAGGGTATAGAAAATATTGATAAGGTTATCAGTGTCGATCAAGCGCCAATTGGACGCACACCCAGATCGAATGCCGCAACATATACGGGTGTTTTTACATTGATTAGAGAGGCATTTTCCGAAACAGAAGAAGCGAAAGCCCGAGGTTATGATGCCGGACGGTTTAGTTTTAACATGAAAGGCGGGCGTTGTGAGGATTGTCAAGGCGAAGGGCAGAAAAAAATTGAAATGCATTTACTTCCAGATGTCTATGTTCCTTGCGAAACATGCGATGGAACCAAATATAATCAAAGAACACTGGATATTGAATATCGTGGGGTAAATATTTCTCAAGTGCTGGATATGAGCGTAAGCTACGCCGCTGTCTTTTTTAAAAATTCCAAATTAATCTTAGAAAAACTGATTGCTTTAGAAAAAGTCGGTTTGGGTTATTTAAAATTGGGGCAAAGCGCTATTAATCTTTCCGGCGGAGAGGCGCAAAGAATAAAGCTAGCAACAGAACTGGCACGTCGTTCTACAGGAAAAACTTTGTATATTCTTGACGAACCGACAATCGGCTTGCATTTTGAAGATATTCGAAAACTACTCAATGTGTTGAATGCCTTGGTGGATAAAGGCAATACCGTTTTGGTTGTGGAGCATAATACAGATGTGATTAAAAATTCAGATTGGGTAATCGATCTTGGACCGGAAGGCGGTAGCGGCGGGGGCGAAATTGTTTATTGTGGCGTTCCGCAAAATCTGAAAAAATGTAAAAAAAGCTGGACGGGAAAATATCTTTAGAAAAAATAAAATTTTATGCCTGATAAATTGGAACAAAATATTTTTGCTACTGTTTGTTATTATGATGTTTTAAAATACCCGTTGACGTTGTTTGAAATATGGAAATATTTAATGGTTGAAAATTATCAAGAAAATATTGAAAAGTTGCAAGCAAGAATACATATTTTGGATATTGCAAACTGCTTGGAGAAAACTTTTTTAAAAGATAAAATAGAAAATTATCAAGGTTTTTATTTCTTGCATGGGCAAAAAGCGCTTGTTTCAGAGCGCATTTCACGTAATAAGCTTTCTGAGAAAAAATATAAGCGAATACTTAAAGTCGTTCGTTTTTTGCGCATTGTCCCGTTTGTGCGAATGATTGGCGTGACAGGGCGCATGGCAATGAAAAATGCTCAAGAAAAAAGCGACCTTGATTTATTTATTATTTTAGAAAAAGAACATATTTTTACCGGTAGAATTTTAGTAACACTAGTAACACATATTTTAGGCGTGCGTCGTTATGGAAAAAAAATCGCTAATCGAATTTGTTTGAATTATTTTATAACTACAAGTTCCTTGGAAATAAGAACGCAAGATATATTTTCTTCATCGGAATATTTTTTTATTCTTCCTGTTTTTGGCTTTGCCTGCTTTCAAAAATTTCAAAAAGCAAATAGTTGGATTGAAAAATATCATAAAAATTATTCTTCAGCCGAATTGCCCGCACTAAAAATAATAGAAGATAATTTTCTAACTTCGCATATTAGAAAAATTGGCGAGTTACTTTTTGGTGGAAAATTTTTGGAAGAAAAATTAAAAAAATATCAAATAAACAGGATCATGAACGATTCTCGTACAAAAAATCCCGGAAGTTTAATTGTGGCGGACGATGACTCTTTGGTTTTTTTGCCCAATCCGCAGGGGCCGAAAATTTTTGAAAACTTCAAACAACGTTTAAGGGAAGGAAAATAAGTTTAAAAAATTTTATGGCCAGCTATTGCGGTTGGTTTTATTTTATTTTTTTTTAAGCTATAATAAAGAGTGCGCTTTTTGCGATTAATTTTTTAACGCAAAAATCAAATGAATCTCAATTTGTATGATCCGGAAAAGAAAAAAGTTTTTTGGCGTTTTGGCAAAAAAACCAAAATATTTGCCTTGGCGATATTTTTTTTGTTGATAATCTTTTTGATATTTGCGCGTAATCGTAAAAATTTTTTGTTTGAAAAAAATAATTTTGCATCTGAAAACTTAAAAAATAATACTTTGACAGAAGCTCCCGGTGAATCCGGCAGGTTTATTCCCGGGCCGTTTTCAATGAATGAGATTAAGAAAAACGGTTGCGTTGCAGACGGATTTCTTTCCGGATATGACGGAAAGATTAGCGATATCGCCGATATGATTGAACGGTCTAGGTGCGTTTATCTTCATCGCGCATTGGAAACGTGGCTTAGTCAACCCGATTTTGAAAAAGCAGTCAATAATATGCAAAAAATCAATAGAAAACCGCTAGTTTACGGAATGTTTATTGCTGAAGCGCTTTCAACGCGAGGAGAATATGTTGATCCCAACTGGAACTATAATTTTAATTTTGATAAAATGTGCAAAAAAGGCACGAAAGGTCGTTGGGGAAATGATAGTTGCATACCGTCAATCAACAATGTGGAATACCGCAGATATCTCAAATCAATCACGCATCGCGCAATGGATATCGGAATTCAAAGTTTTTTGTTCGGGCAGATTAAATTGCAAGACAGTAATCCTACTTTCGAAGGGACGCAAATCAAAAAAGTTTTGGATGATATGCGAAGTTATGCCAAGGAAAAAAATATGCAAATCATTATCGGTGCGCAAACCAATGATATCGTGGATGAAAAATATTTGCGTTTGTTTGATTATATTGAGGGCGGAGTGGGAATCGATAGCGGTGGCAATATTGAAAATCAACCATGTTCAAGCAAGTTTTCCGGTTGTTGGGCGCTTTTGTGGGATAAGCGCTACAGCTCAATAGCTAATAATGTGTTTCTTCATCTTGATTGGAGTGGTTTTGCTTGGGATGATATGGACATTTTTGCCAAAATGAGTCAAATCAATCGTATTGCAACGCTTAAGAATTTATATCAAAAATTCACCTCTCAAAATATGGGTTTTTTAATGCCATTTCTAACTGTGCTTAACCATGATAATGGCGGCTGTTCCGGACCGACTAAAAATTTTTACACGCCAAGTGAGAAATATGATTGTAACGATGAAGCGATGATTAATCGGATACTGCCGGAAGTTTCGCAAAATAGATAATGGTTTTTTAGCTAATTGGCTTTAAAAATAAATTGAACTTTCTCTTTTTGTTTGTTAGAATAATAATGAGGTTAATTCGGTAGTTTTCTGAATATTTTTTAGATAAAATTATGAATAAAAAAAATGGTTTGGAAAACAATAATATGGCTGTCGTAAAGGAAGTGAGTCTGGTTAAAGAATCTTTGAATCAAGGAGGAGACAAGAATAATCGGCTCAAGGCATTTTTATCTTTAGAACCTGACGAAAAAATGGATAAAATAATTGCAGATATTGGCGAGCAGTTAAAAAATAATCCAGAAATTGCCGATCTTCTATTTTCCGAATATGCTAAGATGGCTGACGATGCGGAAAAAATAGTGAATGAGATTGAAAAAATATATGCGGAAATATTTTCTGATAAAAAAGTAAATAAAAATGAATTAACGCAGACAATTTTAAAGAGAGCCAGCAGCTTGTTTATTGATGTACAGAGAGAACTGAAAACATCTGCAGAACAAGCTCCTGATGAGACTATAAGAAAAATAGTAGAAAAAATAAAAAATAATCAAGAGCTGCAGAAAAAGCAACTTTATGAGCTAGTAACTGTTTGTAATAATTTAAAAAAATTAAAGAATAGTTTGGTGGAAAGTATGTTTTTGGAGGGAGATTATTATAGTATTTATTCTCAACTCTATGGAAATCCGGATGATTATAAATCTGCCAAAGAACTTAATATGGCGATTGCAAACGGCAAAATAGAGAAATGGTGGATGGATAAAGAAATAAAAAAAAGACCAGAAAAAATATTAGATAGATTGGACGATAGAATTCTCAAAACGCTTATTGCAATTTCAGAAAAAGCTTCCTGGGATATAGAAGATATGTTAATTAAGGAAGGTTTTTATGAGGCGATAGAAGAAGCTAAAAAAAGAAAGGAAAATATTGATTCTATAGATTTTGCAACATTTAGGAGATATAAAAATATATTGATTTCCGAAAGTGAAAAAAGAGAAAAGTTGAAAAAACTTAGGCGCTATCAGCAAATTTTTGAAAAAAAGTTTGAAAGTCTTGTTTATGGTCATGAATCAGCTAGTCTTCCAGAAAACTATCAAAAATGTTTAGCGGTTGATATTGAAAATTATCAAGCGGAGCTACCCAGAAAAGAAGATGGATCATATCTTCCCGTTGGCATTAGCAGTATGCCACCAAGTGAAAATGAAATTCATCAAAAACCGATTGATGCGCTACTTTGGCTTTTGTGGCTCAATAACCAGGGACAGCAAACAGAGCTGTTAGTGGCAGACACAATTCAAAGGCATAATTACGCAGTATTGCCTGAAAAGCAAAGACCAGCCGATCCAAAATCAGCGGCAGTGAAAAATGGACAGAAAGATCGCCAGTGGTATCTTGCGGTTAAGAAAGTCTTAGGGTTGGAAAATATCGTTATGTCAGAAAATACTAAATTTTCTCGCTATGAAGAAAAAGTGGAAAAAAATCCTGAAGTGCAAAGATGGCTGGGGATAATTTCAGAATTGGAAAAAATCAGTCCGGCAATGGCGCGGGCAATTGGCAATTTGGTTGAGCCGACGATTCGAGAACGAGTCTTTCATGGATTGAATACGAAAGAGGAAGAATGGCAGGCCTCACGCTCAATCGATATGTATGGGAAAGAAGAGCTGGCTTTTATTTTGGCTATTCCTGAGCAAAAAATTGGACACAAAAAAGAAATACGCTATGACATGTTGGCGCGGATAATTCCGGTTTATGAGGAGTTAAGAAAGAGAGCGGGTAGCATACCGGAATTAAGTGATGATATTGAAAACATTAGAAATCGAGATCAAGTTTTAATGGAACTTAGTCTTTGGCTTGCTTATTTTAATAATTTTTCTGAGAGTTATTTTTCAAAGGCAAAGCTAAATTTGTTTGAAAAACGATTGCAAGAATTAAAAAAGCAAGGCAGTCAAATGGAAAATGGACAAGGAGACAAAAAGGCAGTCGGAATCGTTCAGCAGAATATCCGAGGGATTTCTGTTGAAGCTAAAAAATTAAGAGGAGTGATGAAACAATTCCAAAACAATATAAAAGAAAATGATCGGATCGAGATGGTTGAAAATGCAGTAAAAAGATTGGGAATTTCGGAAAATCCCAAGGGGGTAGCAATTAAATGGCGAGAAATTGGAGGGCGATTGTCGCAAGAAGAGTGGTTTAAAAAACTTGACTTGCCAAAATTCTATTACCCTAAAGGGATTAGCAGTTTGAGCTTCGACATAAATGGCGATGGAGAATTTATGAATTTCAGAGAGCCATACAGTACTTATAAAGGAGAAAATGAAGAAGAATTGGCAATTGAATCCAATCAGATAATTGCGTCAACCAATCTTTTGGCAGCTGCAAAGATTATGGTGCTAAGTGAAAAAGGTCAGAAAACATATTTCGAAAAAGTTTTGCGACCTCTAGTCGTCAATTACTATGTGGCTACAAGTAAATCCAAAGAGGAGGCAATGACGAGATTTCGAGAAAATTTCGAAGGAGTAACAACTATCGCCGAAGTGATCGAACTTATTCAGCAGAAGATTATTTGGCCTTTGGAGATGGAACTTAAAAGCGTGAAGATTCGGCAGTGATGATATTTTTGAGCGGAATGGAACTTTTCCAATTCATTTCAAAAATTGATTTTTGTGTTTGGTAGATTTCCTCATTTTCAACTATCATTCCGACAAGTTTCTTTTCGGAGAAAGTCATAAAGGAAATTTTTCCGTCATAAATTTCCATTTCCAAAAATAGCGGATATTTTTTCCCGTCAATAAAGCGTATTTCTGTTACGCTTTGGTCGTAATTTTCCAAGTATTTTCTGGCATAAGGAGTGTCGGCTACAATTCCCCTTTTCTTGATTCCGAGTTTTTTTCTTTCCTTGACATAGCGATCATTGTCTTTGGATAAATATTTTTCCATTCCTTCGATTTGAGCGTAGGTGAGAATTTCTGTTCGCGATTGGAGTGAATCATTGAGAACCTTGACCAAACCTTCTTTTCCTTCAAAAATTTGCACGCCCGGTCGGCTGGAAACCAGATTGAAATCGGAAATGATTTTTGGCAAATTGGCTTCTAGCGTTTTTTCCGATTCACGGATTTTTTGTTCCTTGTTTTCAATGAAATCCCAAAGTTTTTGCGGATGGTTTGGGATGAAAGTGGTAACCTTTTCGGTATTTTTTTTCTTGATCAATTCTTTTTTTACCAGTCCGTTTAGCGCGTTATAAACAACTCCGCGCTTTAAGGGTGTTTTTTTGATAATTATTCCGGCGGAAGATTCCCCATTGCTTAATAAAAAATCATATACCAACGCTTCATTGATGGATAAGCCCAATTGGGTGAATATATTTTTGTCCATAGGGTTTATTTTTTATTGATTATTTGTTGGTAATATTTTTCGTGGATTGGAGTGGAAAGCTCCCAAATGAAGTTGAAAATAACGCGAAAGGACAGATTGATTGAGTCGTTTTCGATAATAGTTGTAATAATATTTTTATCCAAAGAAGTGATAGCAACTTTATTTTTAAAAACAATAATCTGGGCGGGTAGAGAAAATCTTTCTTTGGGGACAATCCTTCTTTCTACCAAATTTTTTATATCTTTGGCGATAACAGAAAAGGGAGTGTCCAAAACCAACGGAGTGATAGCTTTAGTGTGAATATTGCGCTTTATTTGTTTTGCGATCTGATTTTTGACTAACTTGTCTATTTTTGGCGAGTCGTTATCCGAGATTGATCGAAAAAGCAATATATCTTCCCCGGCTTTGATTATTTCTGCGTAAACATATTCTAGCCCTTCAAAACCTTCAAGGCAGGCAATTCCCGGTTGTCCAGAAATAAGATTGAAGTTAGAGAGAATGGCAGAAAACTGATTTTCCAGAGTGCCTTTAGCTTTTTTAAGCCTATTTTTTTCATCTTCAACCAGTCCCGCCAGCTTTGCTGGGTGTTTTGGGCTAAAATAAGCCATTCTTTCCTTTTTTATTATGGACACCATTTCTTTTCCGATCAAATTTTTTAAATCTCCATAGACGGTACCTCTTTTTAGATGAGTACCGGAGATGATTTTTCCAGCCGAAACTCGTCCGCTTTTAATTAGATATTCGTAGATTGTGGCTTCACTGGGTGATAATCCCAAAGAGACGAAAATGTCTTTGTACATAAAATAGCTTATTTTAACTTTTATATTCTTATCGTAGCACATTTTTGAGAATAAGTCAAAATAATTTGATAAAATTAAAACAGAATATTTTATCATATAATCATAAAAAAATGACAATATTTTTTATGAATAATTATGCTTTAAAATGCCAAAATAAAGCCAATAAATCATAAATATAAAAATAGATGTTCCATAAGGTATTGACAAATTATTTAATAGGTGCTACAATACGCAGTCAAGATAAATCGACAACGAATCGATAAGTCTCCGACAAGTAATTTTAAAATCTAGAACAGTTATCGCGTTAAGGTGATTGGCAAACCTTTTTGATCCCGACATGGTAGTTGGAATCGATTGAAAAGCTCGCCAGTCAAACCAGCCTTGGCAAGATACGCGTGTCTAGTAACCCTACAATACAAATCTTATCCATCGTGATGAGTGGCACAGGCTTAATCCAAAAAGATAGTAAGCTTGTCCAGTCCTTATGATCAGTCCCAAATATTTATTTTATACAAAACGGACTTAACGAGAATAGTGACTAGGGAAATTTGAAAATAATTTCCCCTCAATTCAAATCATTATAAAAGATAGTGATTTGATAGAGGATAGTTCTTTAAATTATTACAAAGAAGAATCTATCGCATCAAATGGATTTCTATTTTGAGAAAGTTATTTGATGCGATGGATTGCATTTTTTCTGGGCAGTCCCCAGCGCCTGCTGGGGACTGTGGTGGCTGGGCTCGTCATTGCTAGCCTGATTGATGTGAAGCTTCCCAGCTTCATTTTCAACCAGGCGATGCAAGCGTTCGGGCCAATCGTCGGGCCACTCCTTCAGATTGGCATCGTATTCTTCGGAATACGTGTCATTTTGTTTGGATGGCCCGGCGGCAATCGCCGAAACAGGAACTAGTATTTTCCTGTTTCTAGTCGGAGCTAGCTGTGACCGACGAAAAACAAACTAGCAAATCGTGGCGGCAGAACAGAAAACGCCCACGGAAATGATTGTCCAGAGCCACTGCTCCGCAATCATTTGGTCAGTCACTTTTCCAATTCCATGGAAAATGGCAAGCCTAATCCCTCAACAAGTCGGGGGTTAAAATAAGAATTGGGGCAGTCAGTGCGCCTAAAGTAAAGCACTGGTGTAGGGGAGAATGGGATTTTTAATTGCCGTAGGGGCAAGAAAAAATCCCGCTTCTCTTTCAGATCTAAGTAACTGTCTAAATTCTTTTCTTTGATGTATACTTCTTTGTAGAGCCTTGTTTTTGTAGAGCCTTGTTAAAACAAAAAAACAAAAACTATGCAAAGAAAAATATATCCAAGCGATGTCACTCGCGAACAATTTGAAAAAATTAGTCCCTTGCTTGCATCAGCACGCAAGACAACTAAGCCAAGGAAGATTGACCAATATGATATATTCTGTGCCTTGCTGTATCTTTTAAAATCAGGCTGTCAGTGGAGAATGTTACCTAGCGATTTTCCTCAATGGAAATTGGTCCACTACTATTTCACTGTATGGAGCAGCAGGAAAACCAAAAACACCCCCAGCGTATTGGAGGAGGTCTTAAAAAAAATTGGTCAGCGACGAACGTTTGAAAAATGGGAGAAAATGCAACACGAGCATGGGTATCGTTGATGCCCAAAGTGTGAAAAATACCGAATCCGCCAAACAGAAAGGCTATGACGCAGGTAAAAAAGTTTCCGGTATTAAGCGGCATATTGTCGTGGATACTAATGGATTACCACACGCATTAAGTGTCACGACTGCTGATGTGACTGACAGAGATGGAGCCGTTCAAGCATTTGAGACAAACAAAAAACACCTTTCACGGGTGAAAAAAATATTGGCGGACGGCGGTTATACGGGCAAACCCTTTGCGGAAAAAGTGAAAAAGATTTTAAAAGCTGAAACAGAAATCGCCAAAAGAAACGAGCTGCATACATTTGCAGTTATACCGAAAAGGTGGGTAGTGGAAAGAAGCTTTTCATGGCTGGAAAAATGCCGAAGATTATGGAAAAATTGTGAAAGAAAATTGAATTCAAGTTTGCAAATGATGATTTTATGTTTTGTGAGAGTGTTATTAAAAAGAATTTAGACAGTTACTAAATTAATTTAGGTTTGAAATGAGGAGTAATAAGTTTTAGCGAATAAATAAGTATTAATTTTTTATATCATTATGAACAAGCAAGTAGCTAATGAATTTTTAAAAAAGGCAGGAGAATATGACCCGCTAGGGGAGACGGAAGAAAGAGCGTTACAAAAAAAGTTTTTTCAAGGAGACAAGGAGGCTTTAGAAAAATTATTCAACGCCAATCTAAGATTAGTGCTTTCCGGAGCTAAGAATGCCACGAAAATCTTAGGAGGGGAAAGTATGGAGAATTATTTGGAAAAAGGAGCAGAAGCTTTAAGAAAAGCTATCAGTACTTTTGGGGAAAATAAAATGCGACCAAGCGACTGGTATGTCTTTTGGATCAATCGTGAAATGGCTAGGGTTTTTGTTGATGAAGTGTTTGCGGTGCTTAGCAATCAAATCGGCCAAGCAAGACAAAAGGAAAATTGGGATGAATATTCCTTGCACTTTTTTAATCGCAGTCTGATGATTCAATTATTTTCTGAATTACTGGTTAGTCCGAAAAATGAGATACTGGAAAGAATGATTGAGTCGGCGCTTTTGGAAACATTCAGTTTTCAAAAAAACTATCCGGAGCGAAAAATTTCTCCAGAGAATTTTGCAAAAAAATCAATACTCTTTCAAAAAATTATTTCCAAAGCTGATCGGGAAATGGAGGATTTGTTAAGATAATGGTCATTATAAATTTTCATGGATTGAAATTGCTTCTGGAATTATTCCGGAAGTAAAAATGGATTTGTGAAGTCGTGAAAGATTTATCGAGTAGCGAATAAGCGGAAGGACTTTGACAATCGAATAGTTATTAAAAATAAAAAACGGCTGGATTGCCTCAGTGAATTTGATTATTTTTTTTAGTCAAATTTTTGAGGCAATTCAACTTTAACCAAAAATCCGGTATGCTCATGGCCGGGAATGGAGGAAAAAATGAGCTGGAAATTAAAAAGCGGAGAGGTTGTGGTGGATCGCCACAACAGCCATCTCCACGAAGGCGTAGCGCATCTCCTGCCCGACGCGTTCACCCGGATTGAAAGTTTGGGCGGGGAGTTTTTCGTCGAGGAAGTCGACTTCGGTCGGCCGATCGGCGAGACCACTTGTGTTGCTACGGCCGCTGGCGACCAAGTAATTTACGCGAAGCGGCCACGACGCTGGGGACATTCTCGGTTTGTGAGAAATCGCAAGCCGGAACTGTGCTCCAGCCTCGTTGTTATCCTCAAGGCGGGGGATGATGGCGAGTATGTGTTAATTACCGCCTTTGTGGGACACCGGCCGCAGCCGGAGCCATGGGATCGAAAAAACTTTTCGCAGCAGCCGAATCCGCGTGAAGCGGAGCGGTTGGCGCGGGAGTTCTGGTCCTCGCATGCCCTGGTTTGGGGTAGCGAGGAGACGATTCCGGGGACCGAGATGGCTCGGTGCCCTTGGTAAAACTGGCTCCCTGAGAGCCACCCCTGCCGATGGAATTCGGTGAGCGTCACCTGCTCTGGCGTGGTCTATTCAGTTAGACCAAATGCGTCAAAAGTGGTGAGCCGTTCCGCCTTCGCTAAAGCTATGGCGGACGAGGGAAGCAGAGCCCTCAAAACCCGTCGACTCGGGCCTTGTGAAAATTCATAGGAGGCGAGTCGGCGCCTCCTCAATTTTTTTGGCGATTCGCGGCCAATAAAACTGCGAGCTCCGCCAGGCGACGTTAACCCTTTAATGAAGGTTAATGACGGCGCTCAAAGAGAAAAAGGAGGAATCATGAACTGGTTCGCAAAAATTACGGCCATCCTCACGGCCGGGTTCGTATTTGTTGAGGAAATCGCTCGCGTGCTTAGTTTAGCATTTGCGGGCAAAAAAAATGTTATCGTTTTCGGACCGGCCGGTCACGGCAAGTCCGAAATGGTTCAGTCCGTTATCAAAGAACTCAAACTCGATGATGACACTTTCTTCCAGTTCTTTGGAGAAGGCATGGACGAGTCCAGGCTTTTTGGAGGGTTAAACTTTAAAAAGCTTGAAGAGGAAAAAATTCTTGAATACTACCCTGAGAAATCGTTTTTGAATTCTAAAGTGGCGGTATTCGAGGAATTATTTGACGCTCCGGCGTCCGTCCTTTTAGCTCTTAAGGATGTCCTCACAGCAAAAGAGCTCCGCAATGGTTCGCAGCGGTTCAAAATGCGAACTGAAATAATCATTTGCCTCACCAATAAGGAACCCGGTGAGATAAGTGAGCTTGGCCCAGCCGCGCATGCTCTGATCGAGCGCTTTCCGCTTCAGCTAAACCTGAAATGGAAAGATTACTCGGCAGGCAGCTACCTCTCGATGTTCGAGAAAGTAGCAAGCAGGCTGGCGGGCCCAGTGCTGAATGGTTTCAAAGGTGTCTTAGCAGAAATTCTCGCTAAGGCAACTGCCGAGGGGAATTTTGTTTCCCCAAGGACAGCCGTTCATGCATTTCAGGTTTGCCAAGCATCGGCAACGATGCGCGGTGCTGATCATGTTGAAAAATGTGATCTGACAGACCTGCGTTTCTTGCCTGGTCTTGAAGGCTTAGCAGAAACGATTCAGGCCGACCTGACCGCCGCCATGGAAAGAGCGGCCGCCGAAAAGAATCTTTCCCAGGCCGAGAGTACACTTCGCGAACTGCTGAGTGAACTCTCCCAGGCTACCTCGCCCATCAAGGCACTGCAGGTAGCCAAAAAGTTTGTGGTATTTCAGGATGAAGTTTCTTCCCTGAAGATCACAGATGGCCTGTCCGAACGCAGAAAGCGCCTGCGGGAAACCGTAGGTGAGAAAATCACCGAGGCACAATCCCGTGCCTTGGAACAAACCCGTATCTAACGCGAGAAAGGAGGGACGCCATGTCCCAGTTTACTTTCAGAACCGCCCCTCCTGCCACCTACCTTAGCCCTTCGGCCGAGGAGATGCGGGAGGTGGCCGACAAGGTCGGCCTCAAGTCCTACAGCAAGGACCTAGTGGCTGATCTGTGTAATTTGGCAGCGGGTGGAAGTATAAACCCGCCGTCGAGTTATCGTCGGCTAGTACAACAAAGGGTTGAGGAGCGACTGCCCGCTCCCGATCCAAAAAATGGGTGGTCGCTCAATGGGCGATATACCCACGACCGGCAAGCAGTGGTAACTGATGGCCTAACTAAGGCTATCAAGTACCATCAAAACGTCTGCGATTTTTTGCAGACGGCGGAACTCGAGAAGTTCCCAGGCAACTCCCCGCTCGAGCAGGCGATGAACCTGCTCAAACTCCTCGCCAAGAAAAAAGGTGGTGAGTCTGGCGGAGGTGCCGAAGGCGAACCTTTGCCAATTTTCACCGACAACGATCAGTCGGAAAAAGTTGGCGAGGAACTCAATCAGCTGATGGACGACATAGACAGTCTATCGGATGACGAGCGCGAGCTTCTCGACCCAAACCAGGACGCTGGTGCGGGCCAAGACAAAGGTGGAGACGACGGTCTCCAGAAAATGAAACTCGCCGAAGATATGTTGCGAGGCAAAGATCTGATGTTGAAGATCTCACGTAACTTAGACAAGCTCACTCGAATGCAAGTCCGAAGGAGCAAAAAGCAGGAGCCTGATCCTGCTGGCGAAGAAATCAGGCAAAGACCCATCGCTCATTTGGGTGAGCTCAACAAGATTACCAAATCTAGTTGGGCTACACGCCAGGCATCGCCTTCGTACTTCATGTACCAGGCGATCACTGGCGCCCTCCCGATTCGCGAACGGGTTACCACCATAGAGAAAAAACAGTTATTGTATATTATCATTGACTGTTCTGGATCCATGGGCTCCGGCCAGCGTATTTTCAAGGCCGGAGGCATCCTCATGAACCGCTTGAAGGCGGTGATTGAGGGTGAGGCGGAGCTTTATGTCCGCCTGTTCGACACTTCGCTGAAGCAAGAGCACCACGCCGGTACGCCGGCCGAAGCGAAGGAACTGATTCGCCACTTTACCGAGAAGAATTATAGTGGCGGGTCAACGGACATAAGTGGCTGCGCTCGGGCAGCCAAGACCCGGATTGAAGAAATCATCGCCGCGGGCGCGACTTACCGGCCTGAGCTGGTGGTCATCACCGACGGCGATGACAGAATCTCCTTGACTACGAAGGAGATGGCGGGAATAAAAATGCACTCGTTCGTGGTCGAGTGCGCCAACAAAGCCCTGACCGACTTGGCAGTCGCGACGGGCGGAGTTGGAATCAATAACCTTTAACAAAAAAGGAGGTGATGACCATGGTTCACGCCAGAGATCATCCCGAAGTTCGCCGATCTTGCCTAGGCAAACATGAGCACCCATCGGTACCGGGCAGGAGGTAGCAAGCCGGTGGCGCTTCTCGCACGCACGCGAGCGTTGCAACCTTGACAATCCAGAAATTCTAGCGCGAGCGAAAATTTCTGTTCTGGTCATGGTCAGTTGCAGGGCGGTTTCCAAAAAGGGAAGGCGAACCGCTAAACCAAAATCGCAATTGTTTGCAGTGAACAGCCGGCGGAGGCACAGCCCGCCTGTTCCCTTCCTGCGGACATTCCCAAAAAATCCTTTAGCCGGTGGCGCGCTAGCCCCCGAGGATAGAAAGAACCGGTACTGTGCCTTGGAGGGAAGTTTAATCTGTTCTTCTCTTCCTCGTATGCCCTCGCTTAGGGCCCATTTTCTTAAACTTTATTTTTAGCCATGAAAGGAGGTGAAAAGTTTTCACTGGGCAAAAATAAAGGAGAAAATGGAAAAGATCTCCTCTTCGTTAGGACGGCACGAAGAGTGATCAAAATAGATTGGCTTGGAAAAAACGCAAAAGCTTTCAGGGAGGCTTTGCGGAACTAATAGGCTTCCGGTGCTGTCCATAAAATCGAGGTGTAGCCGGAGCACCTTTCAATCCTTGAATTGTAGGGAGAAGTGAGTTAGGAGGTTTTCTGAATTTTTTGTAGGATTCAGAAACCTCCGCCTTCTCTTTCAGATTTAAATATTAACCGGATTCCCGATCAAGTTGGGAATGACATTAATATATTTAGGTTTGAAATGAGGTGGAATGAAAAAAATGATTGAAGAAATCTTCGACTTGCGAAATAGTTCGCAGTTCGAAAAGTTTTTTCAAAATAATCTCGAAAGAGGAAAGGAGGTGAGATTATTGATGACTGTTAAAGCCCTCTCCGGATATTTGGCCGGAGAGACATGTCAGTTGCTTGATGGCGAAGAAAACGCCATCGAGTTTCTGGCGAATGTGTTTTTGCTTCATGGCGACGATTGGGCGCTGGATTTTTCTCAGGCCACCCCTGAGGAGGCGCTTGATTGGTCGCTTGCCAACATTGCGTGCAAGGCGATGTTGGCGGAGCAATTAGGGCGTCCAATGTTTTTTGATGGTCGGGAGTTTACCGACTATGAAAAATTTTTGGACGCAATTTCGTCATCAGACAGGCTGGTGATGGCTTGTCGGGATGACGAGAAAGGCTTCGGCGTTGAAACGGTGGCGTTTCCAACGCCGGAGCTAAAAAAATAACAAATATTGCCACGCTCCTTAGGAAAGAGTGTGGCAAAAAACAAACGGACTTTGGAATTGTAGCCAAAGCCCGTTTTTTGTTTGGGGAAAATTTCAGTGAAAACTTTTTATGCTAAAGTAGTCCCTTGGCTATTTTCAAAAACTCTAGTGCTTTTTTCGTTAGCTTTTGACAATTTATTTTGCTAAAGTCGCCGTAATAATCGGCGGCTTCGCGCAAATTCTTTGCTTCCAATAGCGATTCGACTAGAGAAACATTTATTTTTCCAGTTTCGCAAAATAAAGTTCTGATTGCTTCGATCAGACAAAAATGACTTTTCTCGCGGTATTCTTTGGAATATAAAAGTGCTCTAGCGCAATGAAACATGGAATAGTAGGATTGGACAATGCTCCAGCGATAGTTTTTCTCTTCCAAGTTTTTCAAAGACATCGCCAGGTCTTCTTGGGCGAGGCGCAATTCTTTCTTGGCTAATTTCGGACCAGGAGAGAATGACTTAATCTTGCCTCTTTCCAGACATTTGTTAAATTCTTGGGACATATTCGTAGAGCGTTATGCCATTTTTAATTTCGTAATATAGCTCCGGTTCGTTTATTTCCATTTCCGACCACTCACTCTTAGTTTTGATGATGGCTTTGATTGGCATATCTGGTTTTGATTTGGCAATGATGGATTTTAACTCCTCTTTTTCATTACTCAGAATAAACAAATCAATATCACTGTTCCAAGTTTGATCGCCACGATTTCCTGAACCGAATAGAATTATTTTCTTAGAAAATTCCTTCAGTTTTGGCAGAAGAGGATTTAATTGTTCCAGCATAGAGGCTATTTTAAATCTCTTTACTTCGGAATTTTTAAGATTAATTTGATAGAAATTCATTCGTCCGCGGACTTTTTTAGAAACAAGTTGTTTTAACGAGCAGCTATTTTTTTAGCTGTATTCGTCATAAATTCGGTTGTAACTATTCACCTTTCTCCAAATCTGCTAAAATATCGAAGTAAAACACAAAAACGAAAATAAATGAGCTATAAAGAAAGATTTCTTCATCTTCGTCTGGAAACTCGAAAACTGCGACAGGATTGCG
>JAJYDG010000032.1 GCA_021777675.1 bacterium
TAGCCTTGGTAGTCCATTACACTACCAACTAGCTGATAGGACATAGGCCACTCCAAAAGCGATAAATCTTTACTCCGTAGAGCACATCATGTATTATTCCGTCTTTCGACGAATTATTCATGACTTCTGGGAATGTTCCTATGCATTACTAACCCGTTTGCCATGCCACATTGCTGTAGCATTCGACTTGCATGCCTTATCCACGCCGCCAGCGTTCATCCTGAGCCAGGATCAAACTCTCAAAAAATATCAGAAGTAAATCTGACATATAAAAAGAAAATTAATTCTTTGTTTGAATAGACTCTTAATATTTGTTCCGATTACTCGGAACGAGGACTAATCGCAAAAAATTGTGATTAATAAATACTGAATTGTTAATGTTCTTTTTGCACTTTCCATTCTTACGAACAAAAAACACATCCCCGCGCGCAACATCATTTCACGCAAAGATGTATTTTTTTCGCCCTTATTTTAAAAGATTTTTAAACTTCTTTTTTTGCCGCTTTGATTATAAATAATTATCGCGCAAATCCAATGTTCTTAACCATTGTAATCGCATTTTTAAAACCTGTCAAATATACATTCCAGCTTAATAATGAATATCTCTAAAAATGCACTAAAATAAAGCATAAACTACCTAAATTTAATTTATTATTTTTGGATTCTGTGCGATTTAATATATTAGAAAAAATATAGAGCAATAGGCATTATTAACTCGTTAAGGTGCTATCTGGCGGCTTGACAACCGACATAGAGTGCGCTATATTTACAAAAGTTGAGTTTAACTAGAATAGTAAAAAAAATATGTTGGCGATTATTAAAACTGGTGGAAAACAATACTCGGTAAAAGTAGGTGATAAGATTAAAATTGAAAAGCTTGAAAATGCAATTGGTGATACGGTTGTTTTTTCAGAAATACTTTTTATGGGTGATGAAAATGATGTCAAAATCGGCACGCCATTCTTGAAAGAAGCTGTTGTAGAAGGTAAGATTTTACGCACTGAACAAGGTGAAAAAGTGACGGGAATAAAGTTTAAGGCGAAAAAAAGATATCATGTAAAATTCGGACATCGCCAAATTTTTACGGAAGTGGAAATTACCAAAATTGCCTAAAATTTGCAAATCACATTTTTTTATAATAACTTAGTGTTTTGCAAAAAATAAAAAATCTGTTTTATATTTTTTCACGCAACAAATTTTCCGCCATTTGCGGATTAGCTTTGCCTCGACTCTCTTTCATTATTTGACCAATAAGAAATTTTAGAGCATTTTCCTTTCCGGACCTATAGTCTTCCACTGATTTTTCATTTTTTGCCAAAACTTCATCAATAATTTTTTCCAATTCTCCAATATCACTTACTTGGGCTAAATTTTTTGTTTCAATGATTTGCGACGGATCTCCGCCTGTTGCATACATTTCCGCAAGAACTGTTTGTGCTCCAGAAGAACTGATTTTTCCTTCTCCAATAATAACAATTAGTTCGGCGTAATTCTCTGGTGTAATTTTTAGATCACCGATATCCTCTTCATTATCTATTAAATGTTTGCGTAATTCGCCAACCATATAATTCGCAGCAAGTGTTAAAGCTTTTTTCAGAGAAACTGAAAACTCCTTGCAACTAATTTTTTCCTTAATTTCACTGACTACATTTTCAAAATAATCTGCTAAAGTTGGATTAATTGTTAAGACCGAAACCGTACTCTCGGTTAGCCCATACTCTTTCTTGAAACGTTTTACTTTTTGATCAGGCAATTCCGGTAGCTTTCGCTTTAAGTCCATCATGTATTCGGGTTTGAATTGAAATGGCGGAATATCCGGTTCTGGAAAATAGCGATAATCATGGGCGGATTCTTTTTTACGTTGTGATACAGTCGCATTACGATTCGCGTCCCAGCCACGCGTTTCTTGTTCTATCTTTTCACCTCTTTCCAAGATTTCAGTTTGCCGGCTAATTTCATAGGCAATCGCTTTTTCCACAAATTTAAATGAATTGATATTCTTCACTTCCACTTTTGTACCAGATAATTTTTTTTCCCCCTGTTTATGTAAAGAAAGATTCACCTCGCAACGCATATGTCCCTTTTCCATATCTGCATCGGAAATTTTAAGATAACGACAAATCTGTTGCAATTTCTGACAAAACGAACGTGCTTCTTCGCCCGTTTCAATATCCGGTTCCGTTACAAGCTCCATTAATGGCACACCTGCGCGATTAAAATCCACTAAGGAATAGCTTGTACCTTTAGGATGCACCAACTTTCCCGTATCCTCTTCTAGGTGAATTCTGGTTACACCGATTTTTTTATTCGCTACTTCCAGATACCCTGCCTCACAAAATGGTTCATCATATTGCGAGATTTGATAGCCTTTGGGAATATCAGGATAAAAATAGTTCTTGCGATCAAATTTACTATTCAAATTTAATCGACAATTCAAAGCCAATCCGGCCAACTGCACAAACTCAATCGCTTGAGCATTGGGAACTGGCAATGTTCCCGGTTGTGCAGTACACACCGGACAAATATTAACATTAGGTTCAATTTCTAAGCCCAAACTGTTTTTACATGCGCAAAACATCTTAGATTGAGTTTTTAGTTCTACATGGATTTCCATGCCAATGACTGGTATATATTTTTCCATAAAAGAATATGCTTAACGATTATCCCCGCTGCCACTTAATTTTCCTCTTTTCATTCTATCATATAATTTAGCCAGATTACCAGCCGCCACATCTTCCAGAGAAATCCCCAACTCTGTCGCCAACTGTGCCAAATACCACAAAACGTCTCCCAGCTCTTTTTTTATCTCCTCGCAATCAACCTCATTGAGTTGCCCGTTCTTATCCCGCAAAACCTTTTTAATTTTTTCCGCCACCTCACCTGATTCTCCGGAAAGTCCCAAAGTCGGGTAGATATAATTTTCACCGGCATTGGGATATTTGGCTACTACACGCGATTTTTTTTGGTATTCTTCAAATTCCATAAAATTAAATAAATTGGTTGATTATCTTAATCATATCTTTCTTTACTCTTTTCACGCTTTGATTGGCATTCACAAGTTTCCAGCCATATATTTTTGCCAAAAGCAAATGAAAGTTCTTGCAAATTTTAATTCTTTCATCTTCCATTTCATTGCGATGGTCTTTTTCAATTGCCGTATCAAATCTTTCGCCATGCATTAAAATAGAAAAATCCGCCGGTAGCAAATTTTTATTTATTTTTTCCAAATATTCTAAATTTCCTCCCCAAGCCAAGCCCCAAGCAATTCCCGTTCCGATATAATCCTCTGCTACAATCCACTCTCCTGATTTCAATCTTTTTTTTAATTCAGTTTCATAGCGAGCACGGTTATTCGCATATTTTTGTTGCAATTTATCTGTTGATAATTCATTTTTAGCGCGAAATTGAGGATCGCGCAAATATTTATAAATAAATGGTCCCTCTGGAGGAAAATTGTAGATTGGATATTTTAAGTGGCTGACTTTCAATCCCTTGCCTTGCAAATATTTTACCAAAATTTCCGCTTGCGTTGTCTTGCCAATGCCATTAATTCCATAAATTGCGATAAATTTACCTTTTCTCATATTTTAATACAAAACCTTATATTTTAAAACTATCGAATCAGCATTAATTTTTTTTACATCAATTAATTTTAAATTTATATCAAAATCTCCGTCAAACAAAGAAATTCCCGCACCGAAAACTTTTGGCTCAACTGTGATAAATATTTCATCAATTAATTTTTGCTTCAGAAAAAGCGTGTTAATTCCGGCTCCTCCACCTAAAATAACTTTTTTATGACCTTGTTTTTTTAATTCTTGTAAAACATTTTCCGGATCACCACTGACCCACCTTACTCCATCTATCAATTTTGGATTTTCTTCCAACGTGAAAACGACATTCAAACGATCATTGAGCGGTGCGGGAAAGGTAAGAAATGTCTTGTCACCCATAATTACCACTCCTGCATCTTTGGAAATTTCTTGAAATATTTTTTTATCTTCTTTGCTAGTCCAATCAGGAAAATGACTATCCGTTTTAGCAATTTTTCCGTCCAAAGTCATTGCCATTATCATTATTATTTTCATAGAAAATTGCATTTTACTTTTTAGATCGCAATTGGCGCCTTAATCACCGGATATGGATCATAACCAATAAGTTCAAAATCTTCAAATTTAAAATCAAAAATGTCTTTCACTTCTGGCTTAATTTTCACTGTTGGTAATAATCTCGGTTTGCGACTGAGCTGAAGATCGACTTGCTCAAAGTGATTATTATAAATATGCACATCGCCAAAAGTATGCACAAAATCGCCCGGCTCAAGATCGCAAACTTGCGCCATCATCATAGTAAGAAGTGAATAAGATGCAATATTGAATGGCACACCCAGAAATACATCACAGCTTCTTTGGTAAAGCTGACAAGACAATTTGCCATTTGCAACATAAAATTGAAAAAATACATGACATGGTGGTGGTGAAGTTTTCATTCCACGCACAAGCCCTTGCAAATCTCCAACATTCCAGCTGCTAACAATAATTCGACGAGAATCTGGATTTTTTCTGATCATTTCTTGCGCCTGGGCAATTTGATTAATTTCAGTTCCGGTTGATGTTTTCCAATGAATCCATTGCTTACCATAAATCGGTCCCAATTCACCATCTTCATCAGCCCATTCATCCCAAATTGTCACACTATGATCGTTGAGATATTTAATGTTAGTATCGCCACGCAAAAACCAAAGCAATTCATATATAACCGATTTTAAATGAATTTTTTTAGTAGTTATCAAAGGAAATCCTTGACTCAAATCAAATCGCATTTGATAACCAAAAAGGCTTCGCGTTCCTATCCCTGTGCGATCGCTTTTATCAATACCTTTTTCTTTGATTGTTTGAAGCAACTCGAGATAATTTTGCATATTATTTTTTGCTAAATTCTAGATTGTTTTTTGTTTCATATTTACGATATTTTACTCCGGCCAAATCAAGCAATTTTCTGGACACTTTCCAGATGTCCAAATCATGATATTTATCATCAGTATAAATTATTTCTTTAATTCCATTTTGAATAATGATCTTGGCACATTCATTGCACGGAAAAAGATTGCAATAAATTTTTGCTCCGGAAACATTTCCATTGGCATTAAAAATCGCATTCGCCTCTGCATGCACGACATAGGGGTATTTTGTTTCACAAAAATCGCCTTCCCGATCCCAAGGCAACTCATCATCGCTACAGCCAAAGGGAAAACCATTATATCCCATACCGACAACTACATTTTTATCATTCACAACGCAAGCGCCATTTTGCGTATTAGGATCTTTTGATCTTTGTGCGATAATATTGCAAAGATGCGTGAAAGTTTCATCCCAACTGAAAAAATCCGCCCGTTTTTTTATTGTCATACTAATTATTTTTCCCCCAATTCGTCAATTATTTTATCAACTTGATGATATAATTCTAAAAAACTACCATTATTGTTTATAACAAAATCGGCATATTTTTTTAAATCTTTAATCTGCCTTTCCGCTTCTCTTTGATGATCAAGCTTGAAATCAGCAAAGGTTTTTGTAGCGTCATCGCTATTCTCTTTGCGTTTAATGATTCGTTCATAACGAATTTTTATTTCAGTATCAATATAAATCAAATGAAAATCAGGAAGACTTCTAAGTTTTTCAATATCAGCCATACGTCGCACACCATCAATTACCATAATTGGATGCTCATCCGCTTGCGCATCATGATAGATCACTTCGGAAAGTAAATTATCATTAAAATTTTCTCGAAAAATAGTGGAGATTTTTTGCAAATTCTCCCGGCTTTCTTCCAAATGCATTCTGTGTGCCACATCACGAAGCGCTGTTGAAAAACGATGGATATTTCCACCTTTTTTTTCTTTGATATATTTTGCAAGCGTTCCTTTGCCACTGGCAATTTCACCCGCAATTCCTAAAACCATTTTCATAAAATAAACCGTTATATCTTCAAGTATTTTCTGATCGCTATCAAACTGCTTGTTATACCCAGAACAGAACCGATAAGTACTTGCATGCTAAATAAAAACCAAAAATTAGTCAAATATAATTGGGTGAAATCAATTCCCGATATGATTTTTGCAAGATACGGCGTTACTATTCTTATGGAAACAAACAAAAGTAATAAAGAAATCAGTGTCGCTCCGAGCCCATAAATAATGCCTTCAAAAATAAACGGCAAGCGAATATACACATTTGACGCTCCCACCAAACGCATTATTTCAATTTCTTTCCGATGAGTATAAATTGTAATGCGAATAGTATTGAAAACAATTAGAATTGCAATAAAAGAAAGCACTCCGGAAATTGCCAGCCCGATTTTTTTTGTTTCCGCAATGACATAATTCAATCTATCAATCACTTCCTTGTTTTTGCTATAATTAATATAGCTTATATCATCTTTAAAGGTGGCATTTTTCAAATAATCATTTACTAAATTATATTGGGAAACATTATTTGCTTCAATTATCAATGAAGCCGGTAAAGGATTTTCCCCAATCTCGTTTAAAGCATTCATAATTGTCGAGTTATCGGCGTTATTACTTTTAAAACTTTCCAGCGCCTGATCTTTGGAAACATATTTGACTGTTTTTATTTCACTGAATTTTTCCAAATCAGCCTTATCGTTAAAAATACTTTCCTCAGAAGTATCGGGCTTAAAATAGACGCTGATATCAACATTATCTTCAATATTTTTGATTGCGCCCAATGGCATTCGCCTCAAGCTGACCGCCAATGAAAGTTTGATATTGCGGGCGCTGCTTAAAAAGAAAGGTGCCGTATGTACACATGTGGAACTGGGAATCGCTATCGGACTGCATCCAGACGAGCTTAACAAGCATCGCATTGAGGTGATCTTAAGTCGTCTGAGTGGTAAAGTTAAACGCCTCTCCGGACTCACGCTGCCACTGCAGTCATTCCGCAGTATGGGATACGGCCTAATGCAAGATGAATGACTATGGTTTAGTCTCGACAGCGCTACGTCGCTATTTTCGGTATGTCAGCAAATTGGGCGATGAACCCACCCGAGTGCTTATGAGCTCATGTAAATGAACTGGCAAACTGGACAGCCTGCTCCGCCTGTTCTGCCACTTGCTCTTGCACTTCTCCCGCACGGGACGGATCTATACCTATTGCTTCCCATTCTGTATCGCTGATGACGGGAGTTA
>JAJYDG010000010.1 GCA_021777675.1 bacterium
TTGTTATTTTTTCTTGCTTGCCGGAGAAGCCTTGGCTGCTTTAGCAGCATCTGCCTCCTTTTGTTTTGCGGCGGTTTCAATTTCTTTTTGCATTTTTCCTCCATGTCTTATGAATTTCTTTGTGGGAGAAAATTCTCCTAATCTATATCCTACTTTTTCTTCTGTAATCAAAACAGGAATGAAAATTTTTCCGTTATAAACACCAAAAGTAAAACCCACCATTTCCGGAGAAATCACTGAAGACCTAATCCATGTTTTAATTATGGAACGATCTCCCGGTTTTTTATTCAGCACTTTTTTCAATAATCGCTCATCCACATAGGGACCTTTTTTGATACTTCGTGTCATATTTATTTCCGCTTTGTTCTCCTCTTAATTATATATTTATCACTATATTTAACTTTTTTCCTGGTTTTCTTCCCAAGCGCAGGCTTTCCCCAAGGAGTTTTTGGATGTTTCAACCCAATACCTTGCCGGCCTTCTCCTCCTCCATGAGGATGATCAACAGGATTCATTGCTGAACCGCGCACCGAAGGTCTCTTGTTAAGCCAACGACTCTTACCCGCTTTTCCGATATTTATCGAATTACTCTCAAAATTACTCACTTGTCCCACTGTAGCATAGCAATCGCAACTAACCAAGCGAATTTCTCCGGATGCTAACTTTATTTGTGCACTTTTTTCATCAACAGCTGTAAGCATAGCAGATGAACCGGCGCTACGAACAATTTGTCCTCCGCGTCCGGGAAATAATTCGAGATTACAAATTGTTGTTCCTACAGGAATATTCTTTACCTTGACTCTGTTTCCCATTTTCACCGGAGCATTTTCAGCAGTAATAATTTCTTGACCGACACGCATGCCTTCTGTTGCTAAAATATATCTCTTCTCTCCATCAAAATAATTAATCAACGCGATAAATGCACTGCGATTGGGATCTTTTTCTATGAACGCAACACGCCCGGGAACCATAAATTTATTTTGCAAAAAATCAACCAAACGATATTTTTGCTTATTTCCTCCACCTTGATGTCTAACAGAAATTTTTCCATGAGATCTTCCCGCTTTCTTGGCATTTGCTGAAAGCAAAGATTTTTCCGGCTTTTTCTTCGCCACAAAATCAGCCCGAACAACAGACATATTTCTTCTTCCAGCGGTATTTCTTTTGTAAATCTTAATTGCCATATAATAAATTATACCTAAACCAAATTATTTTCCTTCAAAAATATCGATTTTACTTCCTTCTTTCAATGTTATGATTGCCTTGCGATATGCCGCTTTCCAACCGGAAATCCTTCCTCTATTTCTCGCCTTTTTAGGCAAACTCACTGTATTAATTTTTTCTACTTTAACTTTATATATTTTTTCGATTGCCTGTTTTATCTGAACTTTATTCGCAAAATCGGATATTTTAAAAATATATTTATTCTTCTCCATGGAAGCTGTCGCTGCTTCAGTAATAATCGGCTCACAAAGCACTCTCGACAGAATAACTTCTTGATTTTGTTTAGCTAAATTATTCATTCTTTTATTACTACTTATTTATATTTCTCCTCTAAATATTTTAATGACTCTTTGCTTATAACCAAATGCTTATTCTCCAACATGTCAGAAACATTCAATTGCTCAATCAAAATACTTTTTACATTTTTGAGATTGCGACTAAGCAAATATTTGTCCCGTTCTTCTTTTACATAAGCCAATAATGCTCGATTATTGGTTATGTTTAGATTAGAAAACATTTCCGCCACTTTTTTTGTCTTCTTTTCACTGAAATTAAAATCACTCATCACAAATAATTGTTCATCTTTTAGCTTTCCGCTTAAAACAAGCTTTATTGCCTTTTGATTCATTTTTTTATTGATTTTTTTCTTGTAGTTTCTATCATTACTTGGACCAAAAACAACGCCTCCTTTTTTCCAAAGCGGAGTTCTTTTTGAACCGACACGAGCACGACCGGTACCTTTTTGCTTCCATGGTTTTATTCCACTGCCAGCCCTCTCTCCCCTTGTCTTAGTGTCCGCCAATACTTGTCTTTGATTAGCATAAATAGCAACAGCCACTTGGTGCACCAAATCATCATTTTTGGCTAGCCCAAAAACAGTATCAGAAACATTCATTTCTTCAGCGATTTTTCCTTCTAGATTATAGATCTTTACTTTTGCCATATAACTAAATTTAAATCGTTCTAATTTCAACTATACCTCCGGGAATTCCGGGAATAGCGCCTTTAATACCCAGTAAATTATTTTCTTTATCAATAAACACCACTCCTAAATTTCTTGTTGTTGTTCTTTTCCCGCCCATTCTTCCGGCCATTCTCTTTCCTTTAACAACATGTTCCGGAAAACCAGATCCGATTGAACCGGGAGCGCGTAAATCATGTTTATGTCCATGACTGGCTGGAGAACCCTTGAATCCATGTCTTTTTACAACACCTTGAAACCCTTTTGATTTTGAAGTTCCTGTTACACGAATTTTTTCTCCAATTTGAAAAATTGAAACATCACAAACATCACCTTCTTTTAAAACAGTTTCGTTGACACGAAATTCTTTTTTAAAAACTTTATTTTTTGATTTGGCAATCTCCATTTGAACAGCATCATAGCCATCCTTATCTTTGCTTTTAACTAAAGAAACCTTTGAAAAACATTCCAATAATGTAATGTTTAAAGCGCCTTTTTCTTCATAAAGCGTAGTCATTCCGATTTTTTTACCTAATATAAACTTATCCATAAATTTCGCAAAAATGCTTTAAATAAAAAATGGCCATAAGCCAGCCAAAACCTTTTAAGGTCAAAGAAATTACTTTCTTTAGGCTAGCTAAGTATCCTCATTGCAAGGACTTTATAACTAGATCTTACATTTTTATTTCAATATCCACACCAGCAGGCAAATCAAGATTGGTCAGACTATCAATTGTCTTTGGATTTGGATTCATAATGTCAATCAATCTCTTGTGCACTCTCATTTCATATTGATCTCTCGCATCCTTATGTACAAAAGTCGATTTGTTCACTGTGAACTTGCGGACTTCTGTCGGCAAAGGAACGGGACCTACAATACTCGCACCAGATCTTTGTGCCGTTTCCACAATTTGATGCGCGGATTGATCAATTATTTTATGATCATACGCTTTGATTTTAATCCTAATTCTTGTTTTAACTTCTTCTTTCTTTAACATCAATTTTAAACGAAATACTTAATTTATTTTTTAAATTTTCTCTATAATTCAGCTCTCATTACCACATTTTTTGATTCTAGCAAACAAATTATAATTAGTCAAATATTATCTGAATTTTACGATATATGAGAGCCAAACAAAGAAAAAACTTTTTGTTATTATTTAATAATTTTTGTAACAACCCCGGCACCAACGGTGCGACCTCCCTCGCGAATAGCAAAACGCATTTCTTGTTCCATTGCCACTGGTGCACCAAGAACAACTTTGAAGCTTACAGTATCTCCAGGCATCACCATCTCAGTTCCTTCGGGAAGCATAACTTCACCCGTTACATCAGTTGTTCTGACGTAGAATTGCGGTTTATAGCCTTTGAAAAATGGTGTATGTCGTCCACCTTCTTCTTTTGTTAAAATATATACTTCGCATTCAAACTCGGTATGTGGATTAATTGAACCAGGCTTAGCCAAAACTTGACCTCTTTCAACATCTTCTTTTTTAATTCCTCTAATCAATACTCCGGCATTATCTCCCGCTTGACCTTTATCCAATGTCTTATTAAACATCTCAATTCCAGTCACGACTGTTTTTTGAGTTGGACGAAGTCCTACAATTTCCACTTCTTCATTGATATTTATTACACCTCTTTCGATTCTTCCCGTCACGACCGTTCCGCGACCTTCAATTGTAAAGATATCTTCAATCGGCATCAAAAACGGTTTATCCGTTTCACGAACCGGATCAGGAATTTTTGCATCAAGTGCATCCATTAATTCTAAAATCGGTTTAGCTGCCTCTTCCTCGGCTGATTTAGCTTCTAATGCCTTTAGCGCTGATCCGCGAATAACTTTTGCGTTATCTCCGTCAAATTCATATTTCGTCAAAAGTTCACGAACCTCAGCTTCAACAAGATCCACCAACTCAGGATCATCAACCATATCAACCTTATTTAAAAATACTACGATTTCCGGAACGCCAACTTGCTTAGCCAACAAAATATGTTCGCGTGTTTGTGGCATAGGACCATCGGTAGCGGCAACAACGATAATGGCGCCATCCATTTGCGCAGCGCCGGTAATCATATTTTTGATATAATCGGCATGTCCGGGACAATCAACGTGAGCATAGTGTCTTTTATCTGTTTCATATTCGCAATGAGCTGTTGCGATAGTAATTCCACGCTCTCTTTCTTCGGGAGCCTTATCGATTTCATCGATACCCTTTTCCTTTGCTCTTCCAATAAAACTAAGCACATGCAAAATCGCCGCAGTCAATGTAGTTTTTCCATGATCAACATGACCAATGGTTCCAACATTAACATGAGGTTTTGTTCTTTCGAATTTTTCTGTTGCCATATTTTTTTTCAACAACCGCTGACCGCATACTCGAGAAAAGTTCTCAAGCAACTTAGTGATTGTTTAACTTATTAAATTTAATTATTTATACTTGCTAATTAAAAAAACTAGGAAACGCTTTCGTAGTGGACCTCGCTCTCTTTTATTTCCCCTAAAGTTTCCAATTCGATATCGGCCAGTTCTCTTTCTTCTTGTGAAAATTTCCAACTGGCAATATCATTATTTATCTTATCAATCAATTCTTGCTTTGTCAACCCTGTAACATTTTCTTGCCTGATTCTTTTAAATTCCTTAAGTGTCAAAACAACATAATATTGATCTTGGTCTTGAATGACACCCCTTCCGCCTAAAAGTTCCAGTGCTTCTTTCAATTTTTTATCTAACATAAAAGATTGTATTTATATCATATTAACATTAAAAATATTATAGCAAATATTTCTTTTTGTCAATTCACTGCACAGTTAGTTATACATTGTTTTTTGAGTAGCTTCACACACAACAGTCTCAATGGAAATTTTTGCTCCATAGAATTGAGTCATTAATTCTTTTGCCTTGCCATCACTTGATGTCGTATAAAAATAAGTCGAGCATTTAGTACTTAGTTTTTGGCAAATTTCGCTATGCCTGTTGAGATAATCAAATAATTTAACCGCCACTATTTCTCCCTGGCCAATAATGCTAATATTTTTGGGCAATGCTTTTTTAATTTGATTTTCAATAAGTGCATAATGAGTGCATCCGAGGATGACTGTATCCATAAATTCATCCTGCGCAATTAACTGCTCGACAACTTTCTTGATTTCCGCTTTCAAGTCTTTTTCATTTTTATTCAGTTCAATCATTTCAGCCAATCTTTCTCCCGATTGAGAAATTATTTGTATTTTTGGACAATATTTTTTCGCTTCTTTTTCAAAAACACCAGAAGCAACCGTTGCTTTTGTGGCTAGCACTCCGATATGCCCGAATTTACTAAAATTATCAATATTTTCTATGGTTGGAATGATAATTCCTAATACTCGTTTATTTTTATATTTAAATGGCAAGATTTCTTGTTGAATTTTTTGCAAAGCATTGGCAGAAGCAGTATTGCAAGCCAGTATAATAATTTCAGCTCCACGACCAAACAACCACTCCACTCCGGCCAAAGTATATTTAAATATTTCCGCTTGAGTTTTTTCTCCATATGGCGCACGCAGATTGTCTCCTAAATATAAATATTCTCGATTTGGCATCAACTTAATTATTTCTTTTAAAATAGTCAACCCGCCCAATCCGGAATCAAATATGCCGATTTTTCCATTATTATTTTTCAAATTTTTCATCTCAAGTTATTCACCGCTATTTTAAATTTATCTCCGCGATCAAACTCATTAAGAAAAAGACCGAAACTGGCCGTTCCCGGTGAGAGCAAAACAATGTCACCAATTCTCGCCAAATTTTTAGCCATGGCCACCGCATCATCCATAGAATCAGCGATTAAGTAATTCTTATTTTTAATCGATTTTTTCAATTCGACAATCAGCTTATCCGTACCGGCACCCCTTAAAAAAACAATTCTGTCAGTTTTTTTCTCGATAGCATTCGCTAATTCTTGCATATTTAAATTTTTATCCGACCCGCCGACAATCAATATTAAATCTTCTGCAAATGAATTCAAACTGGAAATTGTGCCATCGGGAGAAGTTGCTGCAGTATCATTATAATATTTCACTCCATTAAACTCGCGTACAAATTCCAAGCGATGAGGCAATCCCGCAAAAGACAAAATGCCTTTTCTAATTATTTCGGGCTTAACATTTAAAGCTTGAGCTACGCCAATTCCGGCTAAAATATTATTTATATTATGCGCTCCTTTTATTTTTATTTCGTCTATATCTAAAATTTTTTCCTCTGTGTTTTCTTTTTTTGAATATATAACATTATCAGATATATATACTGAATTTTTTTGAACGATTTTATTTTTTGAAAATCTTATAATTTGCGAACCAATTTCATTTTCCAGCATTTTTAATCGCACATCATCTTCGTTTATAACGCAAAAGTCAGTTTTTTTTTGATTGGTAAAAATATATTTCTTATCTTTAATATATTCATCCAAATTGCTATAATAATTCAGATGATCTTGAAATATATTCGTCAAAACAGCAATTTCCGGACTCAATTGATATCTTCCGAGAGCGCTCAACCTCCAACTGGATAATTCAAAAACAACCATAGAGGAATCCCCTAACCCTCTCAACTTGTCTAGAACAGAAATCTGACCAATTCCAACTCCAACCGGATTCAATCCGGCTTCACGCAATATTTCACAAATTAAAGAAGCGGTTGTTGTCTTTCCTCTGGTTCCGGTTATCCCAATTATCTTATTTTTACATAATTTAAAAAACAAACTGGAATCAATTTCTACGGGAATATTGTTTTCTATCGCCAAGCGGATATATTTATTCGTCCAAGGAATCGCCGGATTTTTAATAACCATATCTGTTTTTAGAAAATCAATTTCACGATGTCCTCCTAGCACATATTTTATTTTTGAAACATTTTCAAGCTTATTTAGAGACAATTCCAACTCTTCTTTTGATTTCAGATCAGTCACAACCAGTTTTGCTCCGGCTTCTGACAAAAATTTAATCACACCAATTCCTCCGCCATGAAGCCCTAATCCCATTACTGTTATTTTCATTCCTCTCAGTTTATCAATATTCATCATATTTTTAACGCTTAATCACTCTTCCATTGCGATTTCCCAAATATTTTCCATCACTAAAAACAATTTCTCCATTGATTAGGACTGTCTCAATTCCCTTGCTGTATTGATAAGGATTTTCCGTGTTGGCAGGGCTGGAAATTTTATTTTGATCAAATATGACAATATCGGCAAAATTATCTTTTTTAATAAATCCGCGCTTTTTTATTCCAAATTTGATTGCCGGCAATCCGGTCATTTTCTTTATTGCATCTTCCCATGTTAATATTTTCTCTTTGTGCACATATTTTTCCAAAACTTTTGGAAAAGTTCCAAAATTACGCGGATGCACTCTTTCTCCGGTTTTGGCATGAAAAATATCATACCCGGCTCCATTAGTAGCGATAATTGATAAGGGATGAGCAATTGCTTGCTCAACATTTTTTTCATTTAGAATTTCAATTGAGGTAATCACCATTCCTTCCGATGCAATCAAGATATCTAAAACAACGTCTTCCACGCTTTTTTCTTGACTCTTAGCAATATCGGAAATGCGACGCCTGGTTAGAGTTTTGTTAAGTGGGGAAATAGCGATTTCTATTTTAGCGTAATCAAAACCGGATGCGCGCATTTCTTCAACCACCTTTACTCTTATGGATTGATCTTTCAAGCGATGTAGCATTATTTTTTTTCCTCCTTCGGAAACCCAAGCTGGCAAGAAAGAATATAGGACGGAACCGGTTGCCGTGTATGGATAGACATCAAATGTTACATCTAATCCTCCTTGCTTTGCTTTCAATATTAGTTCCAAGGCTTCGTCCATTTTTGACCAATTTTTTTCACCAAGCACTTTCAAATGAGAAATATGCAATCTAACACCTGAATCTTTGGCAATTTGCAATGCTTCATTAATCGCTTCCAAAAATTCTCCTTGCTCCGAACGAATATGTGTCGCATAAACTCCGTCATATTTTTTAACAATCTTGGCTAACTCCAAA
Organism: bacterium; assembly: GCA_021777675.1. Lineage (GTDB taxonomy): Bacteria > Patescibacteriota > Minisyncoccia > Moranbacterales > UBA2206 > UBA9630. The sequence continues at coordinate 8,220 of JAJYDG010000010.1, forward strand.
AGCTCTTCATATGGAGCAAGTCTTGCATGCGAATAAATCAATCCTGTTGACATTCCCAACGCGCCTTCCTTCATTGCTTTTTCCAAATTCTTTTTAAGCGCCTTGATTTCTTTTGGCAAGAAACTGCGCACCTCATCGCCGATAATACCCCTGCGCAATGTAGCATGTCCGACCAATGTGGCAAAATTAGGCGTTATTTTTTTTTCTTCCACGATAGCAAAAAATTCTTTCAATGTAAGCCAATTGACATTTAATTTTTTAATTTCCACCCATTTCTGAATCGCATCTATAGTTTCCGGAGCAACCAATGGGGCAAGTGAAGTGCCACAATTTCCACCGATAATTGTCGTAATTCCTTGATAAATCAAACTTTCCAAATGCGGATTTAAAAATATTCGCCAATAAGTATCGCTGTGATTATTCACATCAATAAATCCCGGGCAAACGACTTTTCCGTTAGCGTCAATTTCCACCGTCGCTCTTTCATCGTGCAATTCTCCAATTTTAACAATTTTATCTTCCTTTATCCCAATATCCGAGCGAACCGCCGACTCGCCGGATCCATCAATAACTATTCCATTTTTAATAATCACGTCGTACATATATATTTTTATTTATTTGAAATATATTCCGCCATTTCAACAAAACGATTGGAATAACCCCATTCATTATCATACCAGCCGACAACTTTAATTAGGTTTCCACTTGCCATTGTTAAGGGTAAATCAACTGTTGCACTATGCGCATCACCCTTAAAATCCATAGAAACCAAATTTTCATCGCTTGTCGCCAAAATATTTTTCATACTTCCTTGTGCCGCATCATTAAAAGCAAGATTAATTTCTTCAACGGTAACCTCTTTTTTTAATGTACCGATAAAATCAACAATTGAAACAACGGGCGTTGGAACGCGAAGAGAGATCCCATCCAATCTTCCTGCTAAATGTTTTATTACTTTTCCAACCGTCTTTGCCGCACCCGTCGTCGTAGGAATAATACTTAGCGCTGCCGCTCTGGCTCGCCGTAAATCTTTGTGTGGCAAATCCAAAACACGCTGGTCATTAGTATAAGAATGAGTTGTTGTCATAAAGCCTTTCTCGACACCAAAATTATCATCCAAAATTTTAATCATCGGCGCCAAACAATTAGTCGTGCAAGAACCGTTAGAAATAATTGTTTCATTAGAAGAATATTCATTTTCATTTACACCCATAAGATACACCGGGATATCATCTTTCGGCGGAGCGCTGAGTAGCACTTTTTTTGCTCCGGCCGACAAATGTTTTCCGGCTGTTTCTTTTGTTTCAAAAATTCCCGTACATTCCAAAACGACATCAATTCCAAGATCTTTCCATGGCAACTTGGACGGATCGCTTTCTTTGAAATATTTCACCCTCGTTCCGTCAATGATTAATTCTGAATTGGAACTGTCCGCAATCACATCATAGCCATACCTTCCGTAACTTGAATCATATTTCAAAAGATGCGCCGCTGTTTCAATGTCCATCAAATCATTAATTGCAATCACTTCCATATCATTTTTTTCAAAAGCGATCTTAAAACTCGGCCGACCTATTCGACCAAATCCGTTAATTGCGATTTTTGTCATAATTTTTACATTTAATTTATTAAATCTTATTCCGTTTCAATACTTGCAATTCGCCAATCATTTCCGACTATTTTTTTTATCATAAATTCTACATTTTCAAATGGCGTATTTTTAGCAATACTTTTTAATCCAAATTGCAAATTCTCCACACTGATATCTTCCGCGTGCTCCGGATACTCATCATGCGCAAGACTGACCATTCCAATTTCCAGACTGATTTTTTTTATTTTAACTATTTTTTTTTCCGCCATAATCGCATTTAATTCATCGATTATTTCTTTGGCAAGCAAGAAGTCATGCATATTAATTTTTCCATAAACCATGAATATTGCAATAAGCGCGAACGGAAATATGTTCGGCTTCCAATGAAAATTCAGCTACCGGTTCATCTCCGGGATTTAAAAATTTTCGATAAATTCTATGCTCAGTAATCACTTCGATCCATTCAATATAGTGTTCGCTTTCCATTGGATGGCTAGTTTCTCCCACTCGCACAATCACACCAGAGTCCGTTTTTTCCAGTACCGGTTTGTGTTTTTCCATGCCTTCTTCTTCATCTGCTTCAATTTTGAGTTCCATCGGAACTCCGCAACAAACCAATTCTCCACCTCCGCTATGCGTTATTTCGACAATATTTCCGCAAATATTGCATCTATAAATTTGATTTAATTCTGTCATATGTTTTTCTAATTAATTAACATTAATGCACCGCGCAAGAAATACAAGGGTCATAAGCGCGAATAAACGCACGCAATTTCCGTTCTCGTTCTTTATTTTCCATTTCCAAAATTTTAGCGAGATATTGCGCCACATCATCTTCAAGGTTTGCCAGAAATTGAGCGGTTGGCGTAATAATATTAACATTTTTTACGTAACCCTTCGCATCAACTTCCACGTGATAATAGAGTGTCCCTCTCGGTGCTTCAACCGCCGCTACGCCAAAACCCTCTTTAATTGTATATTTTTTAGTCAACAATTCATCCAAATCGGAATTTAAAAGCTCCAGAAGTATTTTTTTTGTTTCCTCTATGGAATGTATAACCTCCACCATTTGCGCAAAGATATTATGAAAAGGATTGTAATCGGGAAACTTCAACCCAAGCCCTCTTAGATATTCTTCCGCCCTTTTTTTTAGTTTTGTTCTATTGTTATTTATTCTAGCAATCGCCCCAACCATATAGCTTTCACCATTATGTTCAACTTTTTTGATCACTTCATTTTGTTTTTGAAGCTCTAAAAAATTAGCTTCAAATTTTTCCACAGGAATATGCAACCCGCGATTAGAAATAACATCTCCGTCATAAATCGCATATTCCCCTTTTTTAGACAAGCAAACATATTCGGTTTCACGAGAAAAATCAGGAATTTTAATTTTTTTAAAAAATTCTCCCAATTCCAAAGCGATTTGCAAAATTTCATCCGCATCATGCAATATTTTTTTCAATTCTTCCCGATCGGGAATTTTCTTGAATCCGCCAACCTCATTAGTTAATGGATGAACGACTCGTCCACCAATCACTTTCACTAACGCCATTCCATATTCTCGAATACGCACCGCCTTTTTTGTCTCTTTGGGATATTCTCCAATCAATTCGATGTCACTATCCATGTCCAAAAAATCCGCCAACGACAAAAAAAACAAATGCAAAGCATGCGAATGAATAATTTGTGCGTACTCCAAAAGCGTGCGCAATTTTTCCGTTTCCGGCGAAACAGCAATGTCCATTGCATTTTCCAATGCCTTAATTGAAGTTAAGTTATGTACCACCGGACAAATTCCGCAAATGCGCTGTGCAATAAGTGGCATATCTTGATATTCTCTGCCAATTAAAACTCCTTCGATCAAACGAATTCCCTCTTGCACTTGCAACTTTGCCGACTTTACATCGCCGTCCAAAACACTTGCCATAAAACCGGCATGTCCTTCCATTTTTGCAATGTGATTAATTTTAATATTCATAAAAAGATTATAGCATGTTTTTAGAAAAGATTAAAATTTTTTGTATGCTATACTGATTTTATATGCGCAAATATTACTTCTATTTTCAAAAAACAGCAAAAACTATCCTTGCTCTTGGCGCTGAATCTGACGGAAATTTTTGTTTTTTTATGCAAGACAAAATTTATTTTTCCGAAAGTTTCGGCGATCTTTTGGAAGAAAAAAATTGGCAGAAATATCAAAAAGCTGTTTTGAAATTTTTACTAAAAAATAAAATCAAGCCGGATATTATTCTCACCGACATGCACCCGCTTTATTTGACTTCTATTTTTGGAGAAGCTCTAAGTGAAAAATATAAAGCCAACCATATTCAAGTTCAACACCATATTGCGCATATTTTCTCCGCCGCTGGAGATAAGTTTGTTGGCAATGCGACACATGCGATGCCTGATATATTTTATGGCATTGCCATGGATGGCACGGGTTATGGTCAAAATGGAAAAGTTTGGGGCGGAGAAATATTTGAAATAAAAACGGGGAAAACCAGAAACATCAAACGGATTGGTTGTCTTGAGAATCAAATTCTCATTGGCGGAGATTTGGCAGTGAAAGAACCGGCACGAATGCTTCTTAGTATTTTGGCTAATTTTTTTCCAAAAGATAAAATTTATAATCTCACCAAAAAATATTATGCCAAAAATGAATTCGAATTGCTTTACAATCAATTAAAGCAAAATTTCAATTGTCTTGAAGCATCAAGCACCGGCCGAATTCTTGATGCTGTTTCAATACTTTTGAATTTTTGCGGAAATGAAAGAAGATATAAACACGAGCCAATAGCCCTGCTTGAAGCCAATTCTACAAAGCCGTATCCAAATATAAAACCAAAAATTGAAACAAAAAAAGACATCAAAATACTAAACACAACTGTTCTGTTTGAATATTTGATTGAAAATTTGCATAAAGATAAAAAAAGGCTCGCCGCTACCGCTCAGCTTTATATCGCCGAGGGGTTGCGCAAAATTATTAACAAAAATATTTCAACCACTTTCATCGCCGGCGGTGTCGCCAATAACAAAATTATTTCTGCCTATCTGATTTCCCAAGGGGCGTATGCGAGCAAGACGATCCCGCGTGGCGATGCCGGACTTTCTTTCGGACAGATTATTTATTATTTATTTTTAATTTCACGCTAGCATATTCGCGGAATTAATTTTCCTCTTGGCACTTCAATTTTTTTCTCACCACCAAGCTTAGTTTTAAGCCAAACCCCGTTGCCCTTGGTGACTGTACCAATAATCTTAGCTTTACGATTAAATCTTTGAAGTACTTTAATCACTTTTTCAGCGTCTTTTTTCGCAACAGTTGCCACAAACCGACCCTCGGAAGGAAAGGAAAATTTATCAATCCCGAGGAGTCCCGAAAGCGCAACAGTTTCCTTGGCAAAAGGCAAATCAGTTTCATTTAATATTATTTTAATTTTCGATTTTTCGGCAATTTCATTAAGCACCGCCGCCACACCGCCACGCGTCGGATCCTTGCAAGCAGTAAGGTATCTTGCAATACTTTGGATTTCTTTTGTTAGCGACTGACAATCACTTTTTATTTTTGTTTGGTAATTGAATCGGCTTGCCAGAAGCGCCACCGTATGCTCGCCAAGATTGCCGGAAGCAATAACCGCATCACCCGCTTTCGCTCCGCCATTTTCAATAATTTTAGAAGCTAATCCAATACCGGATGTCGTGATTTCAATTTTATCGATTTTGCCTTTTTCCGTCACCTTCGTATCTCCCGTTACAATCGGCACTCCGGTTTCTTTGGAAATTTTTCCAATTGATTGCATTATTTTTTTCAAATCATCTTTTGGAAAACCGTCTTCAATTACAAGACTAAGCGAGATGCCAATCGGCACCGCACCCATTACCGAAAGATCATTTATCGTCCCGCAAATAGCGATTTTCCCAATATCACCGCCCGGGAAAAAAATTGGATCGACAATAAAAGCGTCTGTTGTGAAAACCAATTTTTCTTTTCCCAAATCAAAAACCGCACCATCATCCTTAATATTTTTCCAATTTTTCACCACAGGAAAAAATTTCCTGATTTCAAAAATCAATTCATTGGACATATTTCCCCCGCCGCCCTGTTCCAATTCTACAAATTTATTATTTTTATTTTCCATAGCGATATTCCATATTACAACTCCCTTCCACTGAAACCATGCACGCTCCTTTGGGATTTTCCGGCGTGCAAATTTTTCCAAACAGAGGGCAAGCTTTCGGCTCAATCAATCCTTGCAAAACCTCTCCGCACTTGCAAGCACTCGGCTTAATTTTAATTTTTTTCTTTATCTTTTCAATTAATTTTTTATGCACAAATTGCGCATCCTGTTTTTGATATTTTTTGCGAATTTTCAACCCCGAACCCTTAATCTCGCCAAGTCCCCGCCATTTGGCATTTCCAACTTCAAAAACTTCAAAAATCATCGCCAATGCCTTCTTATTTCCCCCTTTTTTAACTAATCGTTCGTAGGCATTTTCCACGCGAGGCTTATTTTCCAAAATTTGACCAAGCAACATATCAATTGCCAAAAGCACATCCTCTCCGGAAAAACCGGCTACGACTTGCGGAATCTCAAATTTTTGAAAAACTTCCGTGCCGATAATCGCACTCACATGACCCGGATCAATAAATCCATCCAGCTTTATTTTCTTATTCCGAAGAAGCGCTTCCATCGCCGGCGGAAAAAGTTTGTGTGCGCTATACACAGTGAGCCCATTTTTAATCGCCCAGGCTGTCATTCCTGAAGTTGTTTCAAAACCCAAACCAAAAAAAACCAAATTCGGTTTTTCTTTTTGCATCTCAACTGCTTCAGAAATTGAATAAATAATTCGCACATCTGCTCCGTTTCTTTTTGCTTCTTCAAGACTCATCAGATTTCCCGGCACTTGCATTGTGTCGCCATAAACAGCAATCGGGATTCCAAAAAGAGCCAAACCGACCACAATATCGATATCAGACTGATCCGTCACGCACACCGGACACCCCGGACCGGAAACCAAGCTGATATTTTTTGGCATCAATTCTTTAATCCCATGCTCGGCAATTGTCTGCGAATGCGTGCCACAAAGCTCCATGAAACGCAAAGGGCGGTCAATTTGCGTTGCTTTTTTTTCAATTTCCGAAAGAATTTTATTTGTCGTAATGCGCATTTATTTTTTTTTCAAATATCCCTGCATTTCTTTTGCATATTCATCATCCATTTTCTCAATCGCAAAACCGGCATGCACCATAACATATTCGCCAATCTTCACATCAACTAATGAAATATTAATTTCTTTTTCAATGCCACTAAAATCAACTGTCGCCAGCTGATTTTTAATTGCCATAATTTTCCCCGGAATTGCCAGACACATAGGCTTTTTTATATTAAGAAAACTGTTCATCTTTTTGTTCTCGATCTTCAAGATCATCTCTGAGGCCAAAAATTTCTGTCATATTTTGAAATTGCTCATCACTCATTATATTTTTAAGCATTGCTCGCATCGCTTTTACATTACCGGTGGGACGAAGTCCGCGACAGCCTTGACAAGAAGATCTGGAACCGGGGCAAGTCGCTCCGCAACCACCCAAAATCATCGGACCAAAACATGGTTTTTTATCAAGAAGCAAACAGTGATTACCAGCCTTTTTACATTCCACGCAAACCGGCTGATCGGAAATAACCGGAATATTTCCTTTAAGCAATTCGGGGGCATAACGCAAAAATTCCTCTCCGTTAATCGGACAACCGGGAAAAACAAAATCGACTTTCACAAAATTATCAATTTCACGAATGGGTGGATTGCCAATCCCTTGAATATATTTATACACATGCTTAACCGTTTCCACTCCCTCATGATAATTTTTAATTTCAGGCACGCCACCCATCGCCGCACAGTTTCCCAAGGCTACTAAAATCTTTGCTCGTTTTCTTGCGCTTTTTAATGTTTTGATATTGGCTTCCGTTACCGGACTACCCTCAACCAAAACCAAGTCCAGTCTGCCGCCATCATCATCCGCATCTTCAATTAAGCGAAAATCAACCAATTCTACGGATTCGGTAAAATCCAAAAAACGCGTGCCAAGATCGAGCAGGACAAATTGACAACCCTCGCAAGAAGTAAGACTGATAATCGCAACGCGTGGTTTTTGCATTAATTCCATATTTTTTAATTTTTGTTAATTTATTGATTCATTTTTACAAATATTTTCCACCTCGATCTTTCAATTCCATTACCGTTTTTTTCACATCCTGCGAACGACCTTTCGGGCAAATAAGCAAAGCATCATCCGTATCAATAATCACCAAATCATCAACACCAATCGTGGCGATTAATTTTTTATCGCTCCCATAAATAATGCATCCCGAAGTATCAATGTTGAGTCTTTCGCCTCGTACTAAATTTCTGCGCTCATCAGTCTTGGTAAGTAAATTTTCATACAGAGTATCCCATGCTCCGATATCTTTCCACTCAAATTCTCCTTGAATAATTAAGACGCTTTTCGGATCCATTTTTTCCGTTACAGCATAATCGATTGAAATTTTTTCCATTGAAAGATAAATTTTTTTAATTTCATCCTCTTTTCCACCGATTTTCATCAAATCCGCAATTTCTTTCAACTTAAAAAACAACTCGGGAGCATATTTTCCGTAAGCTTCCAAAAAATTTTTCGGCGTCCACATATAATAGTTAGCATGCCAGAGATAATTGCCTTCTTCAATATATTTTTTTGCTGTTTCAAAATCCGGCTTTTCTTTATGCGCTAAAAATTCATAAAATTCCACGCCATTTTTTTCAAACTTTTTTCGACCGATTTTTGTATATCCAAGAGCAGTATTTGGGCTAGTCGGATAGATAGAGATGTCTAACATTTTTCCCGTTTCTTTAATGATATTTTCCGCTTCGCGGATTGAATTGAGAAAACGATCACTCCTTCCGATGTAATGATCGGAGGGAATGAAAGCCATTGGCTCGTCCGGATCCAATAAATTCAAAAAAGTTGCCGCATAACCCATCGCCGGGCCGGTATCGCGCCGGGCCGGTTCTATTATGATATTTTTAATCGGGAAATTCGGAACTAAATCGCGCACTTGCGACAGCAACTCCTTGGTTGTGGCGATGTAAATTTTTTCCATCGGAAAATCTTTAAACCGCTCCAGTGTTTCCTCGAACATTGTTTTTTCAGAAATTAATCTGCAAAATTGCTTGGGCATATTACTTCGACTCATCGGCCATAATCGCGATCCACCACCACCCGCTAAAATCACAATGCGCATATTTTTTTTAACTTAATATTTTAAATATTTGATCCCCCCGACACTTTAATAATAAACCAACCTAATGAAAAAATAAAGACCTCCTCTTAAATAATCACTAAAAAATCAAAAACAGCCAAAAAATATTTGTTTTTTAGTTTTAAAAAAATACTTTAATATGAGCCAAAAATAATAGAAAAACCACCTTTTTCAGCTTGACTAAAAAATAATCCTATGCTAACCTTTTAAAGTAATAAACAAACATTATTTATGTTAAAAATAATAAATATCATCGAGATTATCTTTGCCGTTGCGCTGGTTATTTCCATTCTTCTCCAAAATCGCGGAGCAGGCTTGTCTTCAACTTTTGGCAGCGGATTTGAAGGGTATCACACTAGACGCGGTTTTGAAAAATTTTTAGTTTTTTCATCTGTTTTTCTTTCAGTAATGTTTGTTGTTTTTGCTGTTATTAATTTGATTTTGTCAAATAATAAATTAAGTTAAATCTATTAGCAATTTTCCCGACAATCATAATAGGAGATTTTCATCAAAATATTTAACCGGAATTTTCCGAGTTACCACGCTTAAAGAAAAAATTTTCTTTTGTTTTTTGGTCTTGCTTTTCATATTTTCTCTGAGCTATTGGTTGATATCCATTTATCACGCCAAAACTCGCGTAATAGCTGATTTTGGAGGAGAGTATAAAGAGGGTAGTGTTGGACAGCCGGCACATATAAATCCGGTTTTGGCGCTTTCCAATGATATTGACTCAGACTTAAGTCAAATCATCTATAATGGACTGCTGAAATATGACAAGCAAGGAAAACTAATTCCCGATTTGGCGGAAAGTTATGAAATCAGCGATGATAAAACTACTTATACCTTTCATTTAAGAAAAAATGTTACATGGCATGATGGAACACCATTTACCGCCGGAGATGTGCTTTTTACTTTCAATTTAATTTCCGACCCGACATATAAAAGCCCCCTGCGCTCCAATTGGCAAGGCGTAACCGCCGATTCACCCGATAATTATACGATTGTTTTCAAAACAACTCCCTATGTTGGCTTTCTTAATAATGCCACTTTTGGCATTTTGCCAAAACATCTTTGGGAATCAATTAAGCCGGATAATTTTAGCTTAACCTCTTTGAATTTAGAACCAATTGGAACAGGACCATTTAAATATAGTTCTGTTCAAAAAGATTCTCGAGGCAACATTCTTTCCTATAAACTAGTTGCCAATCCGAATTATTATGCAGGAAAACCCTATCTTTCTCGAATCACTTTCAATTTTTACACTGACGAAAAATCGGCAATAGATGCCTATGTCCGCAAGGAAATCATGGGCATTAGCAGTCTTTCCACGGGAAATATTACTTTGATTAAAAATCAAAAAAATTCTGTTATTTATGAATTGCCCATTCCCAGATATTTTGCCGTCTTTATTAATCAGGTGAAAAGCTTGCCTCTTGCTGACAATCAGGTGCGTCAGGCCCTCAACTATGCAACAAATAGAGATGAACTTATCAAAACCGTGCTTAACGGAGAGGGCACTCCTATTTATTCGCCAATATTGTCTGGTATGATCGGCTATTCTCCGGATTTAGGACGAGTTAGCTTTGACATTGAAAAGGCAAAACAAATATTAGACGATGCTGGCTGGAAGATTTCCGATTCCGGAATTAGAGAAAAAAACGGAAAACAATTGGAAATAAATTTAGTAACAACAGATTGGGATGAATTTTCCAAAAGTGCCGAAGTGCTGAAAAACCAATGGGGAAAAATAGGCATTAAAGTCAATGTGAATGATTATTCGGTTTCTGACATTCAACAAAATTACATTCGACCAAGAGAATATGAGGCATTGCTTTTCGGGCAAAGCGTCGGCGCCGATCCGGATCCCTATTCTTTTTGGCATTCTTCACAACAAAAAGATCCCGGTTTGAATTTGGCACTTTTCGGAGACAGCACAACAGATAAATTGATTGAAGACGGTCGTGTAGAATTTGACGCGCAAAAAAGAACGCAGGATTATATTGACTTTCAAAATGCATTAGTGAAAGAACTTCCTGCTATCTTTCTTTATAGCCCGAAATATATTTATCCGGTTAACAAATCCTTGCAAGGAATCGACATTCAAAACTTAGTTTCTCCGTCAAAACGCTTTTCAGAAATCGAAAAATGGTATATTACGACAAAAAGAATTTGGAAATAATTTTTTAAAAAAATCTGATGAAAAACTTAAATCAAATATCAAATAAAATTGACAAACAAAATTTACGCGCAGTTATTATGGAATCTCCCAAGCAATTCGCGCAAGGCTTTGCCTTAACGAAAAACATCCAAATTAAAGGCAATTTTGATTCACTTTGCGTTTCCGGAATGGGCGGTTCATCGCTTCCAATTGATCTTTTGCGAACATATGCTGATGATTTATTTGAAAATAATTCGAAAAAAAACCAACCATTGGAAATAATTCAAAATAGATCATATAACCTTCCGGCAAAAACGTTATCTAGGAAATGTTTACATATTTTTTCTTCTTATTCCGGAAACACGGAAGAAACAATATCTTCGCTGGAAGATGCCCTTGCAAAAAAAATTCCATCCCTGATAGGAATTACTCACGGGGGAAAATTACAAGAACTTTGCGCAAAAAATAATTTGCCTTGCGTCATTTTGCCGGAAGTTATTCAGCCACGCTATGCTACCGGATATTTCTTCACAGCCATCTTGCAAATACTTATCAATTTAAAATTACTAGAAGATACCTCGAAAGAAATTTCAATCAGCGCTAAAAAGCTAGAAAAAAGGATGTCGGATTTGGAAAAGCGGGGTAAAATTATTGCCAAAAAATTACAAGGAGAAACACCCGTCGTTTATTCTACTGATAAATATAAGGCAGTGGCGATGGTTTGGAAAATAAAAATAAATGAAAACAGCAAAACACCCTGTTTCTACAATTGTTATCCAGAATTGAATCACAATGAAATGGTTGGTTATACACTGCCTCAGGCAAAATTTCATATCATCGCCCTAATTGATCCAAGAGAAAATTCGCAAATCACAAAACGCATACTAATCACCGCCAAATTGCTCAAAGCCAAAAAGATTGATACGACTCTTTTTGAATTAAATGGAGCAAACAACTTTGAAAAAATGTTTGATGCGCTTCTTCTCGGCGATTGGATTTCCTATTATCTGGCATTAAATTACAAACAGGATCCCACTCCGGTCGCTATGGTAGAGAATTTTAAAAAAATGCTTATTTGACGCTTTTTGTCAAATAGACTAGAATATACATAGTTAAAAAAGTTTGAAATATTGACACGGCCCAACCATCTGTCGAGTTTCTGCCAAAAGCGGGAAAAATGGCGCTTAAAAAGTGTTTTGTTGGTTTTTTTAACCAATAAAAAATTTGGGTGGAACCGCGAGGTTAATGGAAAGAAAAAGACCCCGTCCCAAAAATTTTGCACACTTTCGCGCTTTGCGCGTTGTTGTTGAAATTTTTGGAACGGGGTTTTATTACAGATATGGGGCAGGATGATTGTTTTCCTCCCCACAAGCAGGGCAAATGCCCCGCAAAATAATCATCTCTCCTGCCGTGCATCTCTGCACGACAAAAAAAATTTCATAACAGCCACCCTGTAGAGTCGACAGCTCTCCACAGGATGGACATGCCCATTTCATTTCAATAGGCATGCATATTCTCCGTTGCAACACCTTGCAACGACGTTTATTTAGAAAAAAATCTTTTGCATCTATCAATATCGCCATCTACTTTCTCCTTTTTTGGTTGTTAATGTTACAAAAAATTGATTTTTTATTATAATTTAAATTTAAATTTATGTCAAACAAAAAAACCAATATGGACATAACGACTTTGCGCCATTCAACCTCGCATGTTTTGGCGGCAGCGGTTTTGGAGATGTTTCCCGAAGCGCGCTTTGCCATCGGACCGGCGATTGAAAATGGATTCTATTATGATTTCGATCTGCCAAGAACACTCATTCCTGAAGATTTGCTGATCCTCGAAGAGAAAATGCAAGAAATCATCAAGGCTAATTATGCTTTTGAAAGAGCGGAAATTTCCATTACCGAGGCGAGAACGGATTTCGAAAAATTGAATCAAAACTACAAAGTTGAATTAATCAACGAACTGGAAAAAAACGGCAATAAAAAAGTTTCTGTATATAAATCCGGTCCGTTCGTTGATTTATGTTCCGGTCCACATTTGAATTCGACCGGAGAAATTTCCGCCGACGCATTCAAGCTCACAAAAATTTCCGGCGCTTATTGGCGAGGAAACGAGAAAAATAAAATGCTTCAGCGAATTTATGGTGTAGTCTTCACAAGCAAAGCGGAGTTAAAAAATTATATCCACTTGCTTGAAGAAGCGGAAAAAAGAGATCACAGAAAACTCGGAAAAGAATTGGATCTGTTTCATATTGATGAAAAAGTTGGAATTGGTTTGCCTTTATGGCATCCCAAAGGAGCTTTGCTTTGGAGAATAGTTGAAGATTATTGGTATAGTGAACATTTGAAAAATGGTTATGAACTTGTTCGCTCACCGCACATTGGAAACAGAATACTCTGGGAAACTTCCGGACATTGGGGATTTTATAACTCAAGTATGTATCCGCCAATGGAAGTCGGACAAACATTGGAAGACAGGCAAAACAACATTAAACCAAAGGAATCGGAAGAATTTTTGTTAAAACCGATGAACTGCCCCTTTCATGTGCAAATTTATAACAATAATTTAAGATCTTATCGCGAATTCCCCTTCAGATGGGCTGAATGTGGCACAGTTTATCGCTTTGAAAAAAAAGGTGAGCTTTCCGGGCTGACTCGTGTGCGCGGATTCACTCAAGATGATGCGCACATCTTTTGTCGCGCAGATCAAGTTGAAGAAGAACTGAAAAAAGTTATCGATTTTATTCTTCACATATTCAAATCTTTTGGATTTGATACTGATTTGATTAATGTCTATTTGTCACTTCGCGATCCGAAAAATAAGAAAAAGTATGCCGGAAATGATACGGGTTGGGAATTTACCCAAGACATATTAAAAAAAATAGCAACCGAAAAAAAATTGAATTTTATTGAAGAAGAAGGTGAAGCGGCTTTCTATGGTCCAAAGCTGGATTTTAAATTGAAAGATGTTTTGGGTCGAGAATGGCAATGCTCAACACTTCAATTTGATTTCAATCTTCCGGAAAGATTTGATATGACATTTATAAACAATAAAGGCGAAAAAGAAAGACCCTATGTTTTGCATAGAGCGCTTTTTGGTTCTTTTGAAAGATTTTTAGCATTACTCATTGAACACTACGCTGGCGCATTCCCAACTTGGCTCTCCCCTGTTCAAGTGGCGATCATTCCCATTTCGGAAAAATTCAATGAATACGCCCATTCTGTAGAGACGCAATTTATCGCGTCTTGCATTCGCACCTCAGTCGACAATTCCAACGAATCCCTCGGCAAACGCATCCGCCTAGCCGAAAAACAAAAAATTCCCTACATTTTGGTTGTGGGAGAAAAAGAAATGACTGACGAAACAGTTGCAGTGAGAAAAAGAGGTGAAGAAAAAAAACAAGAAGTATTGAAAGTTTCCGAGTTTTTGGAAAAAGTTAAAAAAGAAATTGATGAGAAAAAATAAGGTATGCTTTCAAAAAAATATTTCATCAAAACATTCGGTTGTCAAATGAACATTTCAGACTCCGAAAGAATAGCTGGAATTTTGGAAAAAAATAAATTTAAACCAACTTCAGAAATTACTAAAGCCGATTTGGTTGTTTTTAACACCTGTGGGATTCGCCAGATGGCGGAAGACAGAGCCTATGGGCAAATCCATAATTTAAGAAAAAATAACCCAAAAATAAAAATTGTTCTCACTGGTTGTCTTGCTAATCGCGAAGATGTGAGGAAAAAATTAAAAAATAAAGTGGATATTTTTTGTGAAATAAAAAATATCGAAACTATTATTGAAACACTTGGTTTTTCTGTTTGTCACTATCTGGACATTGTGCCGAAATATTCGCTTGCGCACTCGGTGCTTGTGCCAATTATGACCGGTTGCAATAATTTTTGCTCATATTGTGTTGTGCCTTATGCGCGCGGACGAGAAATTTCGCGACCAGCCACAAAAATTATTACTGAAATAAAAAATCTAATCAAAAACGGTTGCAAAGAAATCACACTTTTGGGACAAAATGTGAATTCATATAATTATAAAAAAATAGTCTTCCCTGAACTGCTCCAAAAAATTGAAAAAATTCCTGGAAACTTCTGGATTCGCTTCATATCATCGCATCCAAAAGATTTTTCGAGTGAACTCATTGAGACAATCGCTAAATCAAAAAAAATTTGCGAACAAATTCATCTGCCGATCCAATCCGGATCGAATAAAATTCTTGCCACCATGAATCGCAAATATACCGCCGAGCATTATTTGGATTTAATCAAAAAAATTCGCATCGCTTTTAAGAAATATAAAACCGACATTCCCTGCTCCATTACATCAGATATAATTGTCGGTTTTCCCGGTGAAACAAAAAAAGATTTTCTGAAAACAGCTACGCTCATGAAAAAAGCACAATATGACTTGGTCTATTTTGGCCAGTTTTCTCCTCGCCCAGGAACGGTTGCCTATAAAATGAAAGATAATGTTTCCAAAGGCGAAAAATCTCAAAGAGAAAACACTCTAAATGAAATATTAAAAAAAACTGCCCTTTCCAATAACCAAAAATATCTCGGAAAAACATTGGAAGTACTTATTGATTCGAAAAAAAACGGATTATATTTCGGCCGAACGCGCTCGGGAAAAAATGTGAAAATAATCAGTACTCGAAAAAATTTAATTGGTCAATTTGCGAAAGTTAAAATTATCAAAGCCAATATATGGAATCTCGAAGGAAAAACAATAAAATAATTGTTATTCTCGGACCAACTTCTTCCGGAAAATCTTCTGTTGCCATCAAATTAGCACAAAAATTTAATGGTGAAATAATCTCGGCCGATAGTCGACAAATTTATCGCGGAATGGACATTGGAACAGGCAAAATCACCAAAGACGAGCAATTACTCGCAAAACATTATATGCTTGACATTGTCAATCCTAAAACCAATTTCAGCGTGGCACAATTCAAGAAAAAGGCCGATAAAATTATCATGGATATTCTAAAACGCGGGAAACTGCCCATTATTTGTGGTGGGACCGGTTTTTGGATTAAGGCACTCGTTGATAATATAATTTATCCGGAAGTAAAACCTGACTGGAAATTACGAAATAAATTGCAAAAAAAATCTGCCACAGAGCTTTTTGCGCTACTTCAAAAACTCGATCCGACGCGCGCAAAAAATATCGACTCCAAAAATCCTGTGCGTCTCATTCGAGCGATTGAAATTTGCAAAACGCTGGGCAAGGTTCCGCATAGCGTTACTTGCCTATCAAATACTAATTTTGACTTTTTACAAATCGGCATTTCTCTGCCAAAAGAAAAACTGCACGAAAATATTAAAAAACGCTTAGAACAAAGATTTGATGAAGGAATGGTCTCTGAAGTGGAAAGATTACACAAAAAAAATAAAATCAGTTGGGAAAAAATGGAAAGTTTCGGATTAGGCTACCTTTGGATTGCCAAGTTTTTGCAAAAACAACTCCCGCATGAGGAGTTGTTTGAAAAAATCTATCAAGCGGAAAGAGATTATGCTAAACGACAGCTGACTTGGTTTGGAAAAGACAAACGAATTCTTTGGCTAGAAAATTATTCAGCAATAGAAAAAGAAGTGGAAAGATTTTTTTAATTTTAATTCTCCCAAACCAAAAACCGGATCTTCATCCGGTTTTTTTAGATAAAACAGGTTTTGTATTTTTTATTCTATTTTTAATTTCCGCAAGAAGCAGTATTGCTTCCTGCTGTTCCAGTGGCAGCCGCTGTGCTATCACCAAAGCCAGGACTTGGTGCTGTTGATGAAAGGCTTGTTGAACATTCTTTTGGTTGCTTGTTGAAAGCCCCACAGATCGTTTTTAGAATACTGGCAGAATCTCGCCCCGCAGAACTGGCTTCAACTCCATTTATCACAAGTGTTGGAGAGCCCTGTACATTGTATTTAGCATTATCCGCCTTGTCTATTTCAAATAATGGAAAAGTTCCTTGATATGTACTCTTATCTTGAAAATCCTTTGTTACATTAAACTGCGTGTCTGCTTGAGTCATACAAGTTGCCACCTGAGCCGAAACAACCCCGGATGATTTCATGCAATCATTTTCTGTTCCTTGTCCTTTTTTCAAAAAACAAGTTAAATAATCTGCTAATTTTGTCGGCTGATTTTTTTGGATACAATATTGTCGCAAATTTTCATCCAATTCTTTTCTGTCATTGCTTGCCAAATCATTATGCATCGAATAAGAAACAAATTTCAAAGTAAAATCAATTTTTGATTTAAGAGCGTTAAGCACCGGCAAAATGCCTTTTTCCATTTGAGTACCATATGGACAATAACTCATTACGAAAAGCTCCACAACAGGCTTGTCTGTCTTGGGAATGTCAGCTTGTTTTGAAGCAGTCGCTTGTTGACTCCCGTTACTGTTCTTTGCCTTTTCCGCATCTATTTGGGCGATATTCATCACGCTGGGGAAAAAATTCAAACCGTCTTGTGACAAGTAAGATGTTATTTCTTGCTGTTGTTTGTCTGCTCCAACTTTTACTACAACTTTAAACAATCCGTTTTCTTTAGTTATTGAAGATATTTCAATATTAGTCCCTGGCGGAACCAAATCATTTTTAATGAAATTTTCGACCTTTGTTTTTGCCTCTGCAGTTGTTATATGCGCTTTAATCCAAACTGTTTTATAGTACCAAAAGCCACCCACTAATCCAATCAAAAGAACTAGCAGGACGACTTTCAAGAAAACACTTTGTTGCTTCTTTCTTCTTGTGTTTTTTTCATGAGTATGAGCATACTGAGTTTCTTTTTTTTCAGCCTCTTTAACTTCACCATCTTTCATTTCTTTTTTTTCTGTTTCCATAATTATTATTAATTTAAACTTATTATTTTCAAATTCACACTAACACTAACAATTATACACAATTGCCAAATTTAATGCAACAATTACGATGTTTAAGCTTAAAATAAATTAGAAATCAGTTTGCTTCTTGCCATTTTCCGCTATTACAAGGACAGTTGACATTGTGCTCACTACAATTTAGCAAGCAATCGACTCCGCAATTATTTGAATCAACGCATTGGCTATATTGTGTTCCGCATTTATTACCATCACAGCTTGGAGATGTGCAACTAAAATTTGGGTTACAAGTCGGGGTTGGAGTTGGGGTTGGGGTTGGAGTTGGGGTTGGAGTTGGAGTTGGAGTTGGAGTTGGAGTTGGGGTTGGAGATTGAACTACACAATAACAACCATCGCAAACAGTTCCATTGGCACAAGCACCCACTGCGCTAAAAGCCGGGTTACATTCACAAGGTTTTGTGCAAGAAGCGCCGCTCCATGTGGTCCCTGGGGGACAAGCATAGCAACTACCCGTTCCGCAACATTCTCCGACAATCGGAATCGATCCATTATGAGAATCAAATGTTACGCAACCGCCAGAACAATTTTTCACACAAGCGGCCAACTCAACTGTGACAGTTACATCAAAAACTGCCGTTATCTGAGTTAATGTTCCTCCTGCTAAAACTGAATTTAATAAATTATATTTAAAAAAAGAAAGTTTGTTTTCTGTATTAACCCCTCCAAAGCCAGTTCCATTATCCTCCAAATTACCTGTTAATACGCAAGTATAAATTCCAGGTGAATCAAATCTAATTTGAAAGGCATCCCCTTGATGTTTTCCAATAACCGCATATCCCGGTTGAGTATAAAAATATTTTTTATTGATCAATGCCGGCTGGTGATTATTGGAATTATTGGTATTTTTTGCGCAAATCAACTCAACATCAGAAACATTTGATAAATCCCATTTAACCACTCCAATATCCCCTGGATGATATACGCTTTTATCAAATTCTAATTTTCCATAAGGCGCTTCGGCTATTTTTTCTCCTTTATAATAGTTTGTTATATGACTAATAGTCTCACTAACTGCTTCATCGCTATTGACATTATAAAATATATCCGCAGTATTATAATCAAAGTTTCCTTCGCCCCTAGATGGTCCGGCGCAATACGGCTGAACACCGCCAGAATTCTCTCCTGTTATACAAGCCTTAAAAGAAACAGAGTTATTTGATGACGCCGCATTACCCGCACTCCAAGTACCATTCGTTCTAACTGTGCAATCTCTTGCACTCTTAAAGTCCTGATCACCTCGATAACTATCATTAATATTTGCCCAACTATTTGTTGGTGACGCATTATTTTTAAACGCTATCAATGTAGTATTACCGTCATGCTGGTTACATTCTTTAAGGCTTGCAGATCCGCTATAGAAACCAATTATCGCCTCTCCTGGACTATACACACTATTATCTAAACTTATAGCATAATTGAAACTTCCCCAATAATCATTTCTTAGTTGTGTTTTAGACAACGTTATTGCGTCAACATTTTCTCCTTTCATTATCAACCCCCCTCCCAATAAAACTAATAATAGAAATAATTTTGTTATATTATTGTTCTTTTTCCTTGCTTGATGTCGCATTCTAAAAATAATTGCAAGCGATACAAACAAGAGCAGAAGAATGAAAATAATTAAAACTGTTTTGGTATTAACAGCTGATTTGACTTGCTTTAAATTCTTGGATTGATCGACTAGAGTTTGATTATCCTTCTCAAAAGTAAAGGTTTTTTGATCCAATATTTTGTTTTGATCGTTTTTTAAGCTAACCGTTGCAATGGGATTTTGGCAGTTATTAATGGCTTTAAGATTGATTTCTGTTTTGAATTGTGATTGATCCAAATTTTGCGTATATTCATTGATACAATCTTTCTTGTTTTGATCAGTAATGATCAAGCTTAAGTTGACATTAAAAGAGCCATTGGTGTCAAAATAGAGAGCGGCTTTAAGCTCATCCCCTTTTTGATAACCGATTTTATCCAAATCAAACTTTTGAATCGTGGCTGACTCCCCGGCAATAACATAATGTACATCAATAGCTTGGGCGACTTTGGTTTGATCAAGTTGATTGCTGTTATAGAAATTGATCAGTGTATCATAGGCTTGCGGATCGGTTGGTTTTTTAATTGTAATGGTGATAGTCTTTTTTTCTTCCGGTTGCAAAGTAATGGGAGTTTCTTTTTGGGGTTGTCCGAGCTGATCGCCAAAGACGGAACGGGGAAAAGTTATTTGTGTCGGATAGATTGTTTTGGCTTCTTTGAAATGACTGATGGCATCACAATTTAATTTCAGGGTTTCACTGTTTTTGAGCGATACGCCTTGCATTAAAGTATATTTTTTATCTTGAGCCTCTCCGTCAATTTTTAGCGCGCAAGAATTTTGATCGACTTCCAGATATTCTCCATTGCCGGTTAATGTGATTGGGTCTTTTAATTTGAAAGCAGCCAAAGGCAAACCGCTTTCATTTTTGGCAATGAGCCAAAGATCAAAATTGCCGGATAAATATTCGGGAGCGGTATAGGTGAAGATTTTTTGAATGGAGTTTTTGCCTTCGACGGAAAGAGTGTCATCGGTGTAGATTTTTTCATCTGCTAACTTATCGCCCCCAATCAGTTGCACGCCATAGCGGATACCGGATTCGCTTTGAGGAAGATTATTTTCCATGCGAAAATAGATTTGGAATATATTGTTTTTTTGAGAAGTGACAAGCGGATTTCTGAAATTAATATCGGCGATAATAGTTGCTTGATTGGAAGAAGGAGCTGGTTGAGTCTGAGCAGTTATTGGTAAATTTGACGGGATAGATGTGCTGGAAGCTTGCACTGTAAAAGCAAACATTCCCCATGTAAGAAGCACGCTGAGTAAGATGTTTTTTTTGTTTTTCATTTTGTTTGAAAAAATTATTTATGCCTTATCAATAAAACAGCTTTATTCACCATTGGTATAAAATTTACATCAACACGCTCCCCTGGTTTAATATCGCTTATCCCTATTTCTGTTTGCACTTGATTACCTTTTTCATCTGTAACAACTTGGACTATTTTCGTATTGACATCAACTTGAAAAGAAATTATTTTTTCATCAATACTTTTAAGCGTAATCCCTTTTCCTCCTATTCCGATGCTTTTCACTGTTCCGGAAAGCATTTCTTTCTCTGCCGTTTTTTGCGCCATATCTTGCTTGAATTTATTGGCAAAATCAGCTTGTTCTTTGGTCATTTGATCAATTGTCACATTATCTTTGGGAGTATTGTTTTCCGATGTATTATTATCAGCATTGTTTTTTTCTTGGGTATTCTTTATTGCAATTGATTTTTTTTGCTCTATCCGCCAAACGACAAAGCCGATTGAACCGATAAGAATGATTATTGCTAAAACCAAGATGAAAATATTTTTTTTGTTCATTGTTTTTTGGTTTTTAATTAATTACTAGGAGTTACTTCTTGCCACTTACCGGAATTGCAAGGACCGCAATCTTTCGTGCAAGTTTGATTGCCACAAGTACTGGAGTATTTTTGAACACCGCATTTGCTTTCACAACTAATATCCGGGCAAACATCCGATTTAGTTCCATTGCACACGCCCCCGCATCCATCGTTGCAAGATGATCCGACACATGTGTTACTAGCGCAAGAGCAATCTCGGGAACAAGAAGTTACCGTAACATTCGTGCTGGCATTTTTAGAAACACCCGTATTTGAATCGATAATTTGTACAGACGGAGAATATGTTCCAGTAGAATTATAGATGCAAGTGAAACTTGAATTACTAATATTTGTTGGGGATGCCGACCCGCCACAATGAGGGTAAATGTTGTATTTTTGTCCGGAATAAGCATTGTTGATGGCTATACTCAATACTGAAGTAAGTGGTGATTGTCCGGAATTCGGATTGGCAGAAAGCGAAACAGACCAATCGGCAGAAGATGCGCAAGTTGGATCAGTTGGATTGCTGGGAAGACGACAAACTCCTTGATCAGTGTTTTGAACGATCTTTGGATAACAAATCAATCCATTTTTACAAACATAATTACCATCTCCCGTGCATAAACCATTGCAATCCGAATAAGTTGTAGGAGAACTGCAACAAGTATTCTTTCCGCAGCTGTCTATGCAACTAAATTGACCGCAGACACAAGTGGGGGCTGGACCAGGAGAATACGCGGAAAGATTTACACTCGCCGAACAACTATTTCCCGGCGTTGATCCATTATATGGCGTGAATGTGCAAGTTTCTGTTCCAGATTGAGAGTTTGTAAAAGAAAATGGATATGCTGAATATGACAAGCCGTAATTATCATAAGAGACAGGCAACGGACCGGTACAATATCCATAAGTCGCAGTTGCATTTGTCGAGCTCCATGTCAGATAAGAAGTGCCGGGAACCGTCAGGCTGGCTGGCGAAAAAGAAGCAACACAAGTTGCGTTATTTGCTGGTTTTGTGCAATAGCATCCATCGCAAACCGTCCCGAACGAGCAACTATTTCCTCCGCTAAACACTAAACTGCATTCACAGGTTGGAGTTGACGCTACGCAAGCCTTAGCTGTTGTGCTCCAGCTTGTTCCGCTTGGACATTCATAGCAACTTTCACCATTACAGCAAGTTCCGGCAGAAGAAGCAACGGCTCCCGCTGGTTTAGACGATAGGCAAGCGCTATAACCACTGGAGTTGCAAGTTGCTGTGCAAGTGGTTGGCGCTACGCAAGCTCCATTACTGCAAGTTTGTCCGCTTGGGCAAGTTCCACAGTTTATACTTGTGCCACAACTATTAGTATATGATCCACAGGTAACACTATATTTATTACAATCCGATTGCGTAAAATCAGGAACACAACATTCTCCAGTAGCTTTTGTGCCCGTAGCTGTTTGTGTCGTATTGCAATTACTGGTTTGCGTGAAAGATTGACCGGAGCAAACAGTTGATGGATCGGGAGACCAAGAGGTTACAGTGCAGTTTGCTACGCAAGCCGAACCGTCCCAAATGTAACCATCGGCGCAAGCATAACATGTTTCGCCTGATTGACAGGTGAGACTTGACACTACCTGAAAGTGATATTGAGCAATTTGAGCATCAGATAATGTATTAACGCAAGCGCGCGTAATACCACCAGAAGTAACACAGGTATATGATGGCGCTACACAAGTTTTTGTTGTTGCATTGTATGTATAACCGGAAGCACATACTTCCGCCGTTGCATTACAAGCAGTTCCTGCTGTTGATCCGTTATATGGCGTAAGTGTGCAAGTGACTGTTCCTGCCACCGTTGGTTGAAATCCATAAAGATCATATGCAGTTCCCGCATTAGAATCATTAACATACACATTGCTGGAATTTGTTGCACAATAAAGTGTGGCATTGGTAGCATTCGTAGTCGTCCATGATGCATGTATCGAATCATTCACCATGGCATGATCCACATCAATAGTAAACGATGAGCAAGTGGCAGTTGCCTGTGTTACCGAATAATAAATATCCCCTGTATTAAAATCAAAGTTTCCTCCGCCATTAGATGGTCCGGCGCAATACGGCTGAACACCGCCAGAACTCTCTCCTGTTATACAAGCCTTAAAAGAAACAGAGCTATTTGATGATCCTGCATTACCTGCACTCCAAGACGAACCAGTATAAACCGTGCACCCAGCATCAACAAAATTCTGATTACCTCGCCAACTGCCACTAACATCTTGCCAATCGCCTGACGCATTATTTTTAAACGCTATCAATGTAGTATTACCGTCATGTTGGTTACATTCTTTAAGGCTTGCAGATCCGCTATAGAAACCAATTATCGCCTCTCCTGGACTATACACACTATTATCTAAACTTATAGCATAATTGAAACTTCCCCAATAATCATTTCTTAGTTGTG
>JAJYDG010000011.1 GCA_021777675.1 bacterium
TACCCGCTCCCGCTTCAATTATGGAGCAAAAAATAACAATGGAAAAAACCGACAAACCAATCATTTTTCCAAAGCAAGCAACTTCAGTAATTTCTTCGCAAAATTTAACAGATTCGCCTATTTTTGATATTTCCCAAAAAACAAATTCTTCCAATTTCGATTCAAAGTCAGAACTTACTCCCGCCGTTTCACTTGATAAAAATATGTTAAAAAATAATTGGGAACGATTATTAGTTGAGATACGTCCACATAATCATTCACTTTGCGCACTGCTTTCAACTTGCCAAATCATAGCCACAAATAACGATCTCATAACGCTTGCCACTCCCTATGATTTTTATAAAGAAAAATTAAGTAATCCGCAAAATAGATTGACAATTGAAGATGTTTTTAGTAAGATTTTAGGGTTAGCTGTTCGCATTGAAGTCATTATTGACAAAAATTTAGCACCTGTTCAATCATCATGCGCCGAAGAGGAAATAGAGCAAGAAATGGCTAAAAAAGAAGATGCACACGAACAATCATCACTTCTTAGCTCTGTGGTGGAAATCATGGGCGGAAAGATTGTAGAATAATTTTTGGGGTGTAGCCAAGCGGTAAGGCAACGGACTTTGACTCCGTCATGCGTAGGTTCGAATCCTACCGCCCCAACAAAGTTTCAGAATTCGTTTTTTCGCCAAAAATCGGAGCGTCGCAAAGCGATGCGACCGGGGTTTCCGAGAGAATGGGTCTGTCGCCAAACTATATTTTTTTAAAAAGTTGATGAAAATCGACTAGCTTTCTCATCAACTTTTTATCTTTTTTAATCATTTTGGCTTCTTTTTTCTTTCCTCAAGACGCAATGAGACATCTTGAAAGCTACCCGCTACATTTTTCTGCTGGCAGAATTAAAACGGCTTTTTTCAGATTGTGGCAAAGTGCTTCGGAAAAACATTGAAACAAAACTTTTACCTGACCTCTGAATTTTGCTTGCTTCCTCAGTTTGGAGAAGTTGCCTTCAAACGGCATGCGGGTTTTCGATTTCCAACCGTCCAAATATTTGTTTTTCAACTTGTTGTTGTTTTTCATAATGATGCCACTATGACAGTGATCTGATTTGAGGATTCGGTAGCATTTTTTCTGATCATAGATTTTGTCCATAAAAATCATGGTATTTTTAGTGATGATATTTTGGAGAGCACTTGGATCGGGCACATTAGCAGGTGTCACTGCCACTTTATCAATCAGGTCAAAACGCATATCGACATTATGGTGTCGCTTGTAGCCGAACCAGAGATTGGTTTTGGATTTAGCACCCCAGCGAGCTTCTTTGTCGGTGGCATAGTTTTTCACATTAGCATTGTTCAACTTTTCTTCACCGCTAACAATCGCTTTGTCTCTTTCTTCCCACGGCGCCGTTTTAGTAACAATAGAAGAGGCATTGACAAATTTAAAAACGTCTCCGAATAATCCTTTGCTTCTTAGCTATGCATTGGCACTGTTGAATATGTCAGCCAGGTTTTTCGTCCCCAATCTTTTTCTCAATTTTCCGAAGTAGCTGTGGTCAGGGGTTTTCTTGAGCAAGGCGAATCCGCAAAACCACTTCACTGCGACGTTTTTTTTCCAGTACTTTTTCCATTTCCCGATCGGAGTGGTCTTAATTGAATGAGTAGCGCTTTGAAGCCTTTGATTACATCTAGTCCTTCCGCTCCGGTATCATTGTAGAGTTTTCGATAAGGAGAGATTGGCTTTTCAAAATCGATGGTCTGCTTTAGCTTACGAAAAGCGTGATCAGTTTTCACCATCTTCTCTATGATTTCTTCTTCCGAAGAAGTAAACAAGCGGGGTGTTTTGTTTTCTTGATTGACCATTTTGGTTGGTTGTAATTAAGCGACTTATGGCTTAATTATACCACTAAATAGTTGCTTTTAGTATGGGAGATTGGGGGGGAAATTGGCGACGGACCAATCAGACAGCAAGTCTTATTACTCCGATTGAAGACAATCTAAACAATCGCCCCAGAAAGAAAAATAATTATTTGACGCCCAACCAAATTTATGAAAATATCAGTCAAGTGGTGCAATAGATATATTAGAATTCATCTATAACCATGCTTTGGACACCGTAGAAGCGAAACTGGAAGCCTTAAACAAGGAAACTGCCGACATAACTCAACAGTTAAAAGAGCTTAAGAAGAAAAGCCCGAGAATATCTGTCCGCACCTTAGAACAGACAAAAAAAATCTTTTTAAGCCCGTACTTATTGTGAAATGATTTTATCGGTGGCGATGATTTAAAAAAACACAAAGTCCTAGAAAAACTACTTTTGAACGCCACTATTGAAAATCAAAAAATGACTTCGTATAAACCAAAACAGCCTTATCAACTACTGGAGAAGATAAGACTGATTTTTATGAGATGCGGAGAGAGAGGGATTCGAACCCTCGATACCTGTTAGAGTATGCCACCTTTCCAAGGTGGTGCACTAGACCACTATGCGATCTCTCCTGAAAGTATGAAATGAGATTATCCATTTCATACTAAATATATTACACTATTTATATTACATTTCTTATTCCAACTAAACGCATTTTTTCTCCTCCCGGAATGCGACCAAGGATAACCACCACACTATCGCCAATTTTCACTTTATTATTTTTTTTCAATTCCGCAAAAAGCAAATCAATTAATTTTTCCAAATTAGTTTCATCGGAAAAAAGAAAAACATTCACACCCCAAACTATTGCTAATTGATTATATGTTTTTTTATTATTTGTAACAACAAAAATTGGCTTTTCAGAACGGCTATGCGCCAATTGTTTCGCTGTAAAACCGGACTGACTGATTGCTGAAATAGCCTTGGCATCGGAATTTTTCGCCAATTCCTGTGCGCTATGAATAATCGCTCCATATTCATCCGCAACAAAGTCAAGCTGATGACATTCCGCGCAATAGTCATCATAAGGCGACTCTTCCGTATCATGAATAATTTTCGCCATTGTTTTCACTGATGCTATTGGATATTCTCCATTAGCCGATTCTCCGGAAAGCATTACCGCATCAGTATGATCAATCACCGCATTGGATACATCAGAAACTTCTGCGCGAGTTGGAATGGGATTTTTAATCATCGAGTCAAGCATTTGCGTTGCAACAATCACCGGACAATTTGCATGAAGACATTTGGCAATAATTCTCTTCTGATAAAGCACCACTTTTGTTTCATCCAATTCAATTCCCAAATCTCCGCGCGCCACCATAATCACATCGGCTGACAAAATTATTTCGTCAATATTTTTGATTGCTTCCTTTCTTTCAATTTTCGCCACGATTTGAGGCAAGTCATTTTCTCGACTCAAAATTTTTCTTATTTTTTCTCTTGTTTCTTCAATTTCTTTTCCGTTGGACACAAAAGACAGCGCGATAAAATCAACATCTTGTGAAAGCGCATATTTCAAATCCGCCTCATCTTTTTCCGTTACCGCACCAAAACTCAATGTTGTATCCGGAACATTAATGCCTTTTCTGGGCTTAATCATTCCCTCATTTATCACTTCAGCCTTAATGCCGTTTTCATCCTTTTCCACCACTTTTATCTCCATTAAACCGTCCTCCACTAGAATTCTTTCTCCCACCGCAAGCGCATCTACCACTCCATTAGAATCAATAACTAACTCTTTTTCATCTCTATCCGTTTTTTTATCACTAACGAAAATAATTTCTCCTTTTTCAATTAAAAATTCTTTTTCATTTCCGACACGAATACGCGGACCCTGCAAATCAACCATTATTCCCAAATTAATCTTTAATTCTTCACGCAATTTTTTTAGATTATGAATAAGCTCGCCGTTGGTGTTGTAATCTCCATGAGAAAAATTAATCCGAGCCACATTCATTCCTGCTTGAATCATTTCTCTTAAAATATCCGGGGATTTCGATGCCGGACCGATTGTCGCTACAATTTTTGTTTTTTTCATAGAAAATTAAAAAATTAAAAAATTATTTTTCACTTGTTAATACTCGCACAAAAAGACAAAAGAAGCAAGTAATTTGCTTCGTTTGGTTTATTGTGGTATGTAAAGTTTTCGAGCCGGATATGTTGTTTTCTGATGTGAATTTTTTATCTTCATTTTCAATAAATCAGACTCTGTTTTTTTGCAAAAGAAAACTTGATTTTAAAGTTTTTTGTTTTCTTTAGATGAAATGGACTATTTGAGACTATTTTTTATTTTTTGTAGCCACTATCACATCACCTTTATAAAATTTGTCGGTGGTGTGAAAATCAACTTTAACATTTTGATCTCGCAAATATTCTACACGCTTTGTATCCAGTTCTATCATCGCATCCATGCCACGCTGTCTTTTTTTTAGGATCTTGACTATTGGTCCAATCAGACATTTTGCACAGTTTTTTCCACTCATCAGCACTAAGTCCATAGCGAGGATTTCTATCTTGTGCCTTACCTTGACAACAGGTCATGATAACTAATTTTGGACTATCGGAATTTAACCACCTTTCAATAAGATTATCAGCTAAATCACCACATGGATGTTTAGCGATAACAATAGCGTTTTGGGAGAATTCTAAATCCTGCAATACTCCTTCTTGAAAGTGCACCATTTCTTTTAACTGCTTGCCAAATGGCATATAGTTCATTATGAGTTCTGAGTATTTTTCGAATTCACTTACAGGATCAACAATTGTAGCCTTTTTTATTGGTTGTCTCTCTATATATGCTTTTAATGTTAAAGCAATTGCCACATCTCCTGCACCACCAGCAACATCATAAATTTCATCGCATCCTTCCGGAAATTCAACATAGTTAAAAAGATATTGTAATTCTTTCATTTTTGCACGATTTTTTTTGTTACCATTTCAAGCAAATGATTTTTTTCTTCTTCATCTATTTTAAATCCCGGATTTTTTAACTTCTTTTTTTGAATAGTATCAATGAAAATTGTTCCGATTTTAATCCATGACATTGCGTCAAAAATTTGATCTTGTATTCGCATTAAAGTATTTTTGGCGCCTAAATAGTTCTCATAATCAACACTTTCAGATTCTGGTCTGAGAGGAAAGGCTTCAAAATATGCTTTTATACTTTCAATAGTTTCGCCCCCTTTCTTTCTTGAAGATGGTAAATATATATTCTCTCCTTCTTTCATGATGTTTTGTTATTATTTTTCAAATATTATGCCAAAAGTTGGAGAAAGCTGTTTATCAACCTTAACTCCGATTTCTTCTAGTGATTTGCCCTGAGAACCAACGAAGATTAATTTTCCATCTTTTACTGCCGCATATTCTTCGCCTGACCAATAAGCAGATGCAAATCCGCGATCAGAAGTGTAAATTCTCATTTTAACTCCATTGACTTCGCCTTCTTCAAATGGAATATTTAGAATTTTTTGCAGTTCTTTATTTGCAGCTTCTTTTTTTTCTTCATCTGTCGCAGATTCTAACCATTTTAATGCTTGATGAAATTGCTCAAATTTTTTAGTAGGTGGCAGGTCAGCGGAAGAATTCTCATCAAGTGAGGCAGCTGCCAAGACTAACCATGGCTCTTTTTCTTCATTATTCAATGATCCTGGACCTATGTGATGAGCGCGTATTGTTGGCTCACTAATCTTACCGTTCAAAGCTAATTCCAAAGAAGCAGGATCTGATCCGCGCGAAAGCAAGCGATTGGCAAACATAGCTTCATCTCCTTCTAACTTAAGCACATCGGTCACAAGATTTGCTATTTCATTATCGATCAAGCGATTTTTTCTTGCTTCTTCAATTTTCTGGCTAATTTCTTTTATAACCACTTCGCGTTCAACTTTTTTTTCAGCTGACGAATAATCCTTGGCCTCACCTTGTTCGATTAGCTCCCGCATGCGAGAAGCTTCACTCTCCGCTTGCTCCTTGGTGTGCGTTGGCATTTGTTCTTTCATGATATTTTTTTTAAATAAATTAATAAAAAACCTCGGATAATATTACTTTGTACGACATTATTGCCCCTGTGTTTATTGGTTATAAATTTAAATATACGACTATTTTAATTATATCACTAAAAAAAATTATAGCACAAATTCATCAATTATTTTTTTGTTATTTCTTATTCAACAACAAAAATTCTACCGCAATAATTTAATTATTCAGTCGGAACAGCTACTTGGATTGTTGGTATATTCATTTTTTACGCCACAAGCACTGGAATTGTTAGCTTTACCTGGCTCACTGATTATTGATCGCACCCAGTCAAAAAAATAATCCAGGCCACTGCCAAATTTAATGTTACGATTTTTTTCATAATCTGGTTACGATATATAAAAAAATTATCAGCGATACAACTAATTCAACATTGTGGACATTACCGGACTCGAACCAGTGACCTCTTCGATGTGAACGAAGCGCTCTAACCAACTGAGCTAAATATCCGAAATTATTTTTTTTCAACAAACATTTTTTTTGCTTGTTGTTTTTTATAAATATTAATCGCAACAAATGTCGCAATGGCAATAGCAAAAATAATCCAACCAATCCAATTAATATTATCTCGAATTTCTCTCCATAAATAACCATAAAAATAACCCATCACAACTAAAAAACCACTCCAAATAATCCCTCCATAAAAAGAATATTTTAGAAATTTGCGAAAATCCATTCTGACAATTCCCGCAGAAACAAAAGTCGCCCAGCAAAGTCCTGTTGTTGATTTTACCAAAAAAATGGTTTTTCCACCATGATGGATAAAATAATTTTCCATTTTGTTTACCAATTTTTCCGTAATACCAATATATTTCCCAATTTTCCTCACAAAATTTAAACCAAATTTATAACCAAGACAATAAAACAAAACATCCCCAATTAAATCTCCGGCAATGGAAAAAATCAAAACAACAAAAATATTAAAAGCGCCAAGACTGGCCATTATTGCCGCAAACAGAGTTGCAACGGGGCCTTCAATAACCATCAGTGGCAACATCAGCCAATAGCCATAATGCCTTAAAAAGTGAAAGATAATCCTTCCTGACTGATCAAGCATACTTTTTCCAAACTCAATGTTTATTTTTTATACAAAATAGTAGCCTCAAGGGGAATCGGACCCCTGTTTCCAGGATGAGAACCTGATGTCCTAGCCGCTAGACGATGAGGCCTTTTTCAAAATGTACCTTTTGAGTCTATCAATGATATTCAGTTTTATCAAGCCAACAAAAAATAAACTATTTATGAGTTAATCAACATTCATTTCTCGCAATGCCACCACCCTATCCGCTATTGGAGGATGTGTCATAAAAAGCTTGGCAACATTTTTTCCGCGAAAAGGGTTGGCGATAAAAAGATGCGCTGTTGCTCGATTAGCTTCTTTGAGCGGTGTCGGATCGGCAGAAATTTTTTCCAAAGCCCTTGCCAAACCTTCCGGATAGCGAGTCAGCAATGCACCATCCGCATCCGCCAAAAACTCTCTCTTTCTTGAAATCGCCAATTGCATCAATACTCCGGCAATTGGCGCTAATATGGAAAGCAAAATAGCAAGAATAAATAAAATCAATTGCAATTGACCGCCCTCGCTATCATTACTGCGACTACGCCTTTCTCCGCCCCAAAAAGTCCAATTACGAAACCAGTCAGCCATTAAAGTAATAAAACCAACTAAAATCACAATCACGGTTGAAAGCAGAATATCTCGATTACCGATATGTGATAATTCATGCGCAATTACACCCTCCAATTCGGGCTTATCCAATTTGGCTATTATTCCGGTTGTAAGACAAATCACTCCGTGCTCCGGATCCCTTCCGGTTGCGAAAGCATTAGGCGAATTATCTTCAATAATATAAATTTTTGGCACGGGAAGCCCTGCTGTAATACAAAGATTTTCCACTAAGTGATATATGTCTCGATTACTATCATGATCAACCGGTTTGGCATTACTCATCGAAAGAACAATTTTATCACTCCACCAATAAGATGCAAAACTCATCACGACCGAAAAAATTACTGCGATATAAAGAATCGCACTATTGTTCATCACCCCTGCAAAAACGTAACCAACACCAATAACAAAAACCAAAAAACCGGTGATATACACCCAAGTTAATCGCGTATTTTTGTCCGCTTGATCATAGATAGTCGCCATAGATTAAAATTCTACTTTCACAGCCTCTTTCTCTTCCTCTTTCGCTTCAAAAAAATCTCTTTTCGTAAAATTTAACATTCCGGCAATAATGTTGGTTGGAAAAATTTCTATTTTAGTGTTGAAATCACGAACATTTCCATTGAAAAATCTTCTTGAAGCTTGAATTTTATCTTCCGTATCAGTTAGTTCCTTTTGCAATTCCAAAAAATTTTCATTAGCCTTAAGCTGCGGATAATTTTCCGCCACTGCAAACAAAGTCTTCAGTGTCCCTGAAAGCGCATTTTCCGCCTGCGCCTTATCTGTGGCATTTCCCGCTCCCATTGCCCGCGTTCTTGCTTCTGTTACTTTTTCAAATAATTCTCTTTCATGAGTAGCATATCCCTTTACAGTATTTACCAAATTGGGAATTAAATCATATCGTCTTTTAAGTTGAACATCAATATCGCTCCACGCTTCATCCACTCTGTTTTTCAATCTGATTAAGCCATTATACATTCCCACTACCGCAAAAACCAAAACTATCAAAACCAAAAGTATTATTAACATCATATTTTTTATTATTAAAAATTACTTTCTTACTATAACATACTGTATAAAAAATGCAAAAAAAATAATTTGTGCTATAATTTAAAAAACAGTTTATATCAAAGCTAACTTTTTCATTAAAATTATAAATTAAAAAAACAATATGCCAAATATTTCCAACTACTATGTTTTTATCTTGCCTATTGTCGTCGGCTCCATTATTTGGGTAATTAAATTTTTAGTTTTTTATATAAGACATAATTTTAATTGGAACTATGCTGTCGAACATGGAACAACTTATGGGCATATGCCTTCCGCTCATACGGGATTTATGGCATCTTTGGTTACTTCCATCGGTTATTACTCTGGCATGAACTCTCCCGCATTTGCCGTAGCTATCGCACTTGCCATCATCGTCATTGATGACGCTTTGCGTTTGCGCATTTATATGGGAGATCAGGGACGCAGACTTAATTTTATTATTGAACAATTGAAAATTGACAAAAAAGAATTTCCCCGTCTCAAAGAAAGGGTTGGACACAGAAAAAGCGAAGTGCTTGTTGGCGGTATTTTAGGTTTTTTATTAACTTATTTTCTTGCCACAGTGTTAAGATAAAAAAGAATCGTCCCGCATAAACTTCAGATAAATTGTGCTATAATCATTTTGTAATCATAAATTTTACAAATAAAATGACAAAAAAGAAAATCGGTATTTATATTTTACTTTTTGCGATAATTGTGGCTGGTTTTTCTCTTCGATTTTTTAATATTGAAAATACTCCTCCGGGAGTTTATCCTGATGAAGCTGTTAATGCATTTGATGCTATTACTGCCAATGAAACCGGCCATTATCAGATGTTTTATCCTGCCAATAACGGACGAGAAGGGCTTTTTATGAATTTAATTGCATTTTGTTTTAAATTTTTCGGCATAAGCGTTTTAACTTTAAGATTGCCTGCCATTCTTTCCGGAACGCTAACTATTTTGGGAATATATCTTCTTACCAAAGAACTTTTTACGCCTTTTTTTACAGAAAACAGAAGAGAAAGAATTGCTATTATCGCGGCTTATTTCGTGGCTGTTTCCTATTGGGCAATCAACTTTTCACGCATTTCTTTCCGCGCTAATTTGCTGCCGCTAGATTTGGTTTTCGCCTTTTATTTTCTCTTTAAAGGAGTGCGCACTAAAAGATATTCCGACTTCATTATCGGCGGATTGATTTTTGGCATCGGTATTCATACCTATATCGCCTTTCGTATTGCTCCGGCAATTCTAGTTGTTATGCTGATCAGTTTTATAATATCTCGTGAGAATTTTTTAAAAAATTATTGGAAACAAATTTTAGTTTTTGCAATATTCACCACTATCGCCGTTTTGCCAATGCTCTATACTTTCTATGTTCATCCGGAATATTTTGTTTCGCGTAGCGCTTCCATTTCCGTTCTTTCTCCAGAAGTGAATAACGGACATCCTCTTCAAGCTTTATTGCGTAGCTTTGGATTGAGCTTAGTAATGTTTAATTTCTGGGGTGATCAAAATTGGCGCCATAATTTTCCTCCATATCCTAACTTGGACATTATTTCCGGCACAGCTTTTCTATTTGGAATAATTTATTGCTTTATTCGCCTGTTTCATCTTTTCTTTTTGCGTATTAAACAAAAAATACGTAATGAGAAAATGGATCTTTATGTTTTTTTGATTGTTTGGTTTTTTATTATGCTTTCCCCTGAATTTCTCACCAGCGAAGGATTGCCCCATTCCTTAAGAGCTATCGGGGTGCTACCCGTCGTATTCATTTTCTCTGCCATTGCAATAGACTACATTTTTGAGCATATTCAAAAATATACGCCCACAATGAAAAAAACACTTTCCTCCATAACAATTCTAATTTTAATCTCTGTTGGAATATTTAATGGAATAAAATATCATGTCTTTTGGGCCAATCGCACAGAAGCTGCCGACGCTTTTGAAAAACCGCTGATGGATGTTTCCGCCTATCTTAAAACGCTACCACCGGAAAAAGAAAAATTCGTCATCGCAGAAAATATGCAAAGAATTCCCATACAAGTATTTAATTGGCGTATGCCTAACTTAAATTTTGTTTATTCGGGACAAGTGGAATATTTGGAACCGAAAACAAATAATTTTATTATAATTTTCACTGATAAAAATGACGAGGCTATCAACTATCTTGAAAATAAATTTCCCGCTTTGCATTTTTCTGAAATAAAAGATTCTTTTGGACTAAGTTTTTATATTTTACAATAAAAAAATATGCAAGAGTTTCTAGAAAAAAAATACAAAATAATCATTGGATTGATTTTGGTTTTTATGCTTACGGTTTCTATTTTAAATGCATGGTGGGATAGCGCTATTTTCGATGAAACGGCCCACATTCCTGCCGGATATTCCTATCTAACAATGCATGATATGCGACTTAATCCGGAACATCCGCCAATGATTAAAGATATTGCCGCTTTTCCATTGCTCTTTATGCATTTGAAATTTGACACCACGCAAAAGTTTTGGACAACAGATATCAACGGCCAATGGGATGCGGGGCATAATCTTTTCTGGCAAGAAGGAAATAATGCCAATCTGCTAATTTTCTTGGCACGCGTTCCGCTCGTCATGCTTTCTCTGCTATTTGGTCTTTTTCTTTTCAAATGGGTCAAGGAATCCGCTGGAATTTCCGCCGGATTGTTTGCGCTTTCTCTTTATGCTTTTGATCCGAATATTCTCGGTCATAATCATTTTGTTACAACCGATGTAGGAATTGCCGGATTTATGCTTATGGCTTTTTATTATTTTTTACGCTTTGTTAAAGATCCGACTTGGAAAAATGTTTTTGTCGGAGGATTATTTTTAGCACTCGTCCAGTTGGCAAAATTCTCTTCTATTATGCTTTTCCCTATTTTTGGGCTTGTCACAATTATCTATCCTCTCGTTAAAAAAGTCCCATCCATGGAAAAAAATATTTTTTTATTCAAGCTAAAAAAAATAGGAACATATTTAGGAAAAAGTCTGATTGCTTTCACTTTTTCAATTATTCTTGTTTGGATTTTTTACGCTCTAAATAATTATGCGATGCCAAAAGATAAATTGGCCGAAACAATCAATTTTTATTTCAATCCGACCGACATATCCAATATCAAAAATATTTACACCAACCATACCTTGCTTGCCCTGAATAACAGCGCCTTTTCTCGCCCGCTTTCAGAATACTTATTAGGAATAGCTATGGTTTTCAAGCGCGTATCCGGAGGAAATGGGGCCTATTTTATGGGTCAAGTTTCCTCGGAAGCTTTTCCCGCTTATTTTCCAACAGTCTTTTTGATTAAAGAAACTTTCATACTGCTCCTCTTTATTTTGACCGCTATTTTAATTGCAACAGGCAAGAATAGCTTGGCGCTTTTTAATTATTTTAAAGCTAAACTATCCCAAAAAAAAATAAACTCCACCGGGACTTTCTCTGATTATTTGCGACATAATATTGAAAATTTGGCGCTTCTGGCTTTTATCGCGCTCTATGCCTATGTCAGTATTACCGGAAATCTTAATATTGGCTTTCGTCATCTTTTTCCCATACTGCCATTTGTCTATATTTTAGTATCCAAAACTATTTTCAAATTTTATAAAAAAATGAACGCATCCGTGGGAAAAACCGCATTTTTTCTCATTATCTCTATTCTCACCCTCTTTATGATTGCAAAAACCATCTCCGCCTATCCCTATTATATGTCATACTTCAATGAAGCGGCAGGTGGCCCAAAAAACGGCTACCACTTCGTAACTGATTCCAATGCTGATTGGGGACAAGACTTGAAAAGACTGCAAATTTTTCTAAATGAACATCCTGAAATAAATAAAATTCGCGTTGACTATTTTGGCGGAGCCGATATTAAATATTACATCAAAGATAAATATATTATGTGGTATGATTCAAAAAGACCGCTGGAAGCCGGATGGTATGCAATATCGACCAATTTTCTTGAAGGCAGTATCTACGACAAAACAAAAAAAGACCAAGCAAGTTACCGTTGGACACAAAAAATAAAACCAGTCTATCAAATCGGAACATCCATCTTAATTTATCATCTTGATAAAAATACACTAAGCGAATTGAATTAAAAATAACGCTTGCAAGCGCTAAAGTTTACAATCACCACTTCTTATGATACCTTTAAAAAAATAGGGGGTAGTTGTTATGTGGATCTTTGACAATAAAACTGTCAGAAAAACCAAAAAGGAGAGCTATCTATGCAAACGAAAAGAAAGTACGCGCCCATCAAAGGGACGGCTATTGTCGCTGACACAAACATTTTCATTAACAACCCAAATGTTGTTGATATTTTCAGAGAAAATGGCAACACATTAGTCATTCCTCTCGCTGTTATCATGGAACTAAATCGGCTCAAAGAAAGGGCTGATATTGGCTTTGATGCCCGTGAAGTTGCCAAAAAAATTGAAAAAATTCAGGACAGCGGCGATCCATCTTTAGTTATTTTTCGAAATCCAAATTTTAAAAATATCGGCGATTTAAACAGGAATACTCCGGATCATCAAATAATCGCCACTGCCTTGGCTTTGAAGCGAAAAACCAAAGAATTTGATTTTGATCGCGTCCGACTAGTTTCTCGCGATCGAATTGTGAGGATTTTGGGAAAAAAATTCGGACTCGGATTAATCGAGGTGGAAGACTATATTTGTGAACAAGCAGAGCTGTCAAAACATCGTTTGATAGAAATACCGGGAACTCCGGAAAATATTTGCCACGATTCACTTTCTTTTCCTTATGATCCTTATGTGCATTTAAACATTGAGGAAAATGAGGGCGTATTATTCGATGAAGAATTTATTGCCATTAGAAAAAGTAACCGATTTAAAATCTTACCGCCCGATATCAATGCCACTGGAATTTTTCCCTATACATTAAACGGAAGGGAAAATTGGCAACAGCACATTGCGCTCGGTCAACTACTTGATCGCAGTATTGATTTGGTTTTTCTGCAGGGCGGTGCCGGCAGTGGAAAAACACTATTGGCGCTAGCCAGTGCCATCGAGCAAAGAAAATTTTATCGGGAAATAATCGTCATTCGCCCGATGATTCATCTGGAAGATGAAGATCGAATGGGTTTTTTGCCGGGAGATCAAGATTCTAAAATGTCTCCATGGATAAAGCCAATCAATCAGGCACTCAATCTCATAAGAGCAATTGGGAAAAATGATGATTTGATCACAAAATTGCTTGAAACAAAAAAAATCATCTTTGAATCAATGGATTACATTCGAGGAATAACTTTTTCAAAAGCTTACATAATCATTGATGAGGCTCAAAATTTGACGCCCCATCAAATGAAAACTTCTTTGACTCGTGCCGGAAAAGACTCCAAAGTGGTTATCACCGGAGATCTTGATCAAATCGATCGACAAAGAAGATTGGACAAAAAAACAAGCGGACTGGCCTATGCGATAGCAAAAATGCGAAATCATACGAGTATTGCAGTAAGCACTTTTGAAGAAACGGTGCGATCGCATCTGGCAAGTCTGGCTGAAGAAAAATTATAATTTTTTTCAGAAACTTTTTTTAGAAAACCCTTTTGTTTTGCTCAAAACAAAAGGGTTTTTATTTTAAAAAATATTTTTAATATTTATTCTTTATTTATTTTTCTGCTCAAATCTTTTGTAAATTCGGAAACTTGCATCCAAATAGCAGACCAAATCCAAGAAAAAACAATCAATGAAATAGAAATTCTAGTCATAAAAAATCCGCATCCGGAAAATATAGTTCCGATAATCTGCGTGGCGAGAGTAGCAAAAATAACCTCCTTGCTCGGTAGATAACGATACCAGCGTTCTTTTGTGTGCGCCACATAAATAAGCATATGTCCGGAAACGGTTAGCTTTAAAAAAAACATTGTTTGAATTGCATCCCAGCCAAGATGAAAAAAATTTCTGGCAATCGCCACAAACAAAAGACTGTTCACCACTCCGACAAAACCAAAGAGCGTACTTAAAATCAATCTAGATTTCGCTTTTATTTCTGAAGGTGTGGTTGTTATTTTTACACGATTAAATGCCAATGAAATAATTGGAATATCATTAAGCAAGGCGAGAATAATCAATTGAATCGGTTGAAGCGGATATGTCCCGTAAATGATACCAAGCACCGCAATGGTCACAATAATCCTAAAACTTTCTGAAATCCGATAGACAGAATAAACATACAGCCGGGAAAAAATTTTTCGCGACTCAATTATTGCATCGCAAATCACAGAAATTCCATCACTCATAAGCACTAAATCAGCGGTACTTTTAAGCGCATCAACGGCATTTTTTACGGCAATTCCAACATCTGCCATTTTAAGCGCCGGAAGATCATTAACACCATCACCTGTAACAGCGACCGAGTAACGCTCGCGCGCAAAACGCACCAATTCATATTTATCATCGGGAAGGATTTCGGCAAAGGTTCCAATCTTTTCAAATTCGGCTTCTGTCAATTCGTTAAATTCCTTTCCCAGCATTTTTTTATTTATCGCACTGCCAATCAAATTTAACTTTCCGGAAATGCGCTCGGCAATGGCAATATTATCCCCGGAAAGCATCTTCACTTTTATACCATTATCTTGAATAAATTTAATTACTTTTCGCACTCCTCGCTCAGGCGTATCGGAAAAAAATAAAAGTCCGCAAAAATTCAGATATTGCGATTGTTCGGATTCCTCTCCGATGGCAACAGCTACCACGCGATAGCCACCTTGGGCCGCAATAAAAATATCCTGCTTAATTTTTTCTGAAATAATATTATTCGGATCGCAAAAATTGGAAATTATCTGAGCCGCACCAGTTTCAATTTTTAACTTTCTATTTTGAAAAATAACCTCAACCGTACTACGCTTGCGAATAGAATCAAATGGGATAAAATCCAATAATTCATATTTTTTTTCAAATCCTGCCACAAGCGTTTTTTTTCTTATCGCCATATTTATCGGATTATGATCATTTTCCCGTGTCGCAAAAAAAGCAAAACGCAAAACATCATCATTTGAATACCCAGCATAAGAAATTATTTTTTCAACCGTTATTTCATTCTTGGTTAATGTTCCCGTTTTATCACTTAAAAGCAAATTGACATTAGCCAATTCTTCTAATGCCGAAAGTCGCCTTACAATTACTTTCTTTTTTGCCAAACCGACCACTCCAAAACTGATAATAAGCGTCATAACGGTTGGCAAGCTGATTGGAATTCCGGCAATAATCAAACTCAAATCCAATGTAAATAATTCCAAAAAGGATTTCTTTTCCCATAAAAAAAATATAGTAAGCACTAAAACCGTAGCCAAACTCAACAATGAAAGCCATTTCGATATGCCAATAATATCTTTTTCGAGAAGGCTTTTGCGATATGTTTTATCAATGCCAAAAAGAATTTTTCCAAAATAAGTATTTTTCCCCGTCGCCTCAACCTTTGCTCGCGCCCAACCAAGAGCGACAAATGACCCGGAATAACATTTTTCACCGATCTTCTTTTCTTTTGGCAAAGATTCTCCGCTGAGAGCGGCTTCATTAATACTTAAATTTTTTTCTTCCAAAATTATCGCATCAGCTGGTATAATATCGCCTAGATTAAGCTCAAAAATATCTTCCGGAACAATGTTTTTAGCATCTATCCAAATCCACTTCCCTTCTCGCAGTGTCTTCACCTTAACCGCAAGTTTTTGACCCAGCTTTTCAATAGCATTATCCGCCTTTTTCTCTTGCCAAAATCCCACAAAAAAATTAATTGCCATCAAACCAAGAATAAACCAAAAATCAAACACCTTGCCAATGCTCAAAGAAAGTATCGCAGCGAAAAGAAGCATTAAAGCGATTGGGGAAATAAACCAACGCAAAAACTTACTCAGTGTTCCCGGTTTTTTTTCCTTAATTTCATTTTGTCCATATTTTTCCAAACGCGCGATGACTTCTTCACTGGAAAGTCCCTGATATTTTTCCATATTTACAATTTTTATCATTATATCACACACAAAAAAATTTAAGAATTTTAAATTATACCTCATTTTTATTTTTATGCTATCATTATTGCAATGTCATAATAACAAACAAGAAAAATATGGATATTCAAAAAACAAAATTTGACGGCGCATTTCTTATCCGGCCAAAAGTATTTAACGATCAGCGAGGATTTTTTTTGGAAAGTTATTCAAAAAAAGAATTCTTAGCAGTGGGAATCGATGCGACATTCGTGCAAGACAATCATTCATTTTCAATGGAAAAAGGTGTTTTACGCGGTCTGCATTTTCAACATCCCCCTTTTGCACAAGCAAAATTGGTCCGTGTCATCAAGGGACGAGTTTTGGATATTATCGTAGATTTACGCAAAAATTCCAAAACATTCGGTCGATGGGAAAGTTTTGAATTATCTGAAAAAAATTTTAAAATGCTTTTTATTCCTCGCGGTATGGCTCATAGTTTTTGCGTTCTCGAAGAAAATACGCATTTTGTCTATAAAGCCGATAACTATTACGATGCAAAAAGCGATGGAGGAATTTTTTGGAACGATCCGGATTTAAACATCTCTTGGCCAATTGAAAATCCGCTTATTTCAGAAAAAGATCAAAAACAACAAAGTTGGCGAGAATTTCTAAAAAATAATCCGTTTTAAAAAACATAACTCTAACTAAAACTATGAAAATTCTTATCACCGGCGGAGCGGGATTCATCGGTTCCAATTTCATTCACTATTGGATGAAAAAATATTCTCAAGACGAAATTGTCAATTTGGATAAATTGACTTATGCGGGAAATTTATCCAATTTGCGCATAGTGGAAAATCTACCTAATTATCATT
This sequence comes from bacterium, assembly GCA_021777675.1. GTDB lineage: Bacteria > Patescibacteriota > Minisyncoccia > Moranbacterales > UBA2206 > UBA9630. The sequence goes on from JAJYDG010000011.1 coordinate 17,481, forward strand.
TTATAAAAGGCGACATTACCGACAAGAAGCTGCTTGAAAAATTATTCAAAAAAGAAAATTTTGATTTGATTGTGCATTTTGCGGCGGAAAGCCATGTTGATCGATCGATTACCGATCCGGACATATTTCTTAAGACAAATATCCTGGGTACTCACAATCTTTTGTGTATGGCACTTAAAAATAGAACGCGTTTTCATCATGTTTCCACCGATGAAGTATTCGGATCGTTGAAAAAAAACGATCCGGCTTTTAATGAAAAAACACCCTACGATCCGCGCAGTCCCTATTCCGCTTCCAAAGCGGCATCCGATCATCTTGTGCGCGCCTATTTTCACACCTACGAACTTCCAATAACCATTTCCAATTGCTCCAACAACTATGGACCGTTTCACTTTCCGGAAAAATTATTCCCGCTGTTCATTACTAACCTTTTGGAAAATAAAAAAATTCCCTTGTATGGCGATGGCGAAGCTGTGCGAGATTGGCTCTATGTCGAAGATCATTGTCGCGCCATCGACACAATCATTAAAAAAGGAAAAATCGGCGAAACTTATTGCATCGGAGGGAATAGCGAAAAAAGCAACAAAGAAGTAACCTATAAAATTTTGGCGCTTTTAGATAAGAATGAAAAAATGATCGAATTTGTCAAAGATCGTCCCGGACACGATCAGCGCTATGCTATTGATTTTTCTAAAATCAAAAATGAATTAGGTTGGGAGCCTTCTGTTTCTTTTGAAGATGGTATCAAAAAAACAATTGATTGGTTTTCCACTAACAAAGCATGGTGGAAAAGCATCAAAAATGGAAAATACAAAGAATACTATGATAAGCAATATGCAAATCATTAAGCTAATTTAATATGGCAAAAAAACCAAAAATTATTATTATCGGAGCAAACGGGATGCTTGGGCAAGCATTGCTTAAACGCTTTAAAAAAGACAACAAATACGAAATTTTAGCTTGGGACAGAAATGAAATCGATATTGGCGATGAAAAATCAGTTAACAAAAAAATTTTTGCCGAAAGTCCTTTTATCATTATCAACTCCGCAGCCCATAATGCTGTCGATCAAATTGAAGAAGATGAAGAAAATTACGCATTGGCAAAAAAAATAAATGGAGATGGTCCAAAATATTTGGCAATTGCCGCCAAAAAATCAGGATCAATCCTTATACATTATGTTTCTGATTATATTTTTGATGGAGAAAAAGACTCGTATCTCGAAACGGATGTGCCACGACCAATCTCTCGTTATGGAGAAACAAAATTAGCCGGGGAAGAAAATGTTAAAAAAAATCTCCAAAAATATTATTTAATTCGCACATCAAAATTATTTGGCGCACCGGCTAAATCAGAAAAAGCAAAAAAAAGTTTTTTCGCCTCAATGATTGGTTTGGCGCAAACAAATAAAACGCTCGCTGTTGTAGATGAGGAATTGTCTTGTTTTACTTATGTCGATGATTTAGCTCAAGCGACACGCAAGTTGATAGAAAAAAAATTTCCTTTCGGCATTTATCATTTGGTTAATGAAGGTGCGGAAACATGGTATAGCGCTTTGAAAAAAATTTTTAGCTTTACCGGACTAACCGCTATCGAAATCTTACCGGTTCCCGCATCTAATTTTCCCCGTCCAGCCAAAAGACCGTGTCGTTCCATTCTAAAAAATAGTAAATTTCCCAAATTGCGCAATTGGGAGGATGCAGCAAGAGATTGGTTGGAAAATAAATAATATTCTATGCAAAAAAGCAAACAAATAGGAACAAAAAAAAGAAGATGGCTACTACTATTTTGTGGCACTGCTTTGCTTGCGGGAATTATTTTTTTACTCACTGCTCCAATCAAACAAAAGAAGACCGCGCTATTTAATCAAACATCTCCGTCTCTAAAAAATTCAACTGAAAATTCCGCCGAAAGAATATCAACTGAAAAAAATACCGCCCCCCTTTTTGTTTCCGCATGGCTTCCCTATTGGGAAAAAACAAGCGGAGTGATTTCATTTGAAGAAAACGCAACTCTTTTTCAGGAGATAAATCCTTTTGCCTTTGGAGTCAATCCGGATGGATCAATTAAAGATACATTAAAAATTGAAAGTGCGCCATGGCCGGAATTAAAAAATAGAGCCAAAGAAACTCAGACAGGAATCATTCCCACTATCCTTTGGGCGGATGCCAAATCAATGCATAAAATATTTTCCAATCAAACGCTTGAAAATAAACATATTAATGCCATTATCGAAATGCTTAGAAAAAATAATTTTTCCGGTGTGGATATCGATTATGAAGGAAAAGATGTTTCTGATAAAGATTTATTCAGCAATTTTTTAAAAAATTTAAGCGCAAAATTAAAAACTGAAGATAAAAGCCTTTCTTGCACAATAGAAGCGAGAACACAAGACAACACTCCTCCCGAATTATCCGGCACAAGAGCAATGAGCTTTGCCAATGACTTTAATGCGCTTAATAATTTTTGCAATACCGTGCGCCTTATGGCCTACGACGAAGTTTTTCAAGTTCACAGAAGCAATGTTTTTGAAAGTGTAGATATTGCCCCATCCGCTCCCAATGCTAATAATCAATGGGTGGAAAATGTAATAAAATACGCGCTTAAATTTATTCCTCCGGAAAAAATAATATTGGGAGTTCCAACTTATGGCTGGGAATTTCAATATGAAAAATCTATCAATGGCTATCACTACACGCGCATAAAAAGCGTAAGCTATCCGGAAGCGATTGAAAAAGCGCGCTTGGTGAATGCAACTGCTATGCGTGATTCCGGTGGAGAGCTTTTCTTTACCTATAAAAATTTGGGAAGGAATTACATTGTAACTTTTTCTGATGCCGAATCTGTCAGACAAAAAATTGAATTGGCAAGAAAATTCAATCTCAAAGGAATCAATCTTTTTAAGCTGGATGGGCTTTTTGATTCGCAAATATTTACAATCCTGCACTAGCTTGCGCACTTGACAAAACTTAAAATTTGCCCTTTTATAAGAAGATACGTTTTTAAGAAAAGCTTAAAAAAAGCCACTAATATGAAAAAGGTATTTATTCCATTAATTCTGGTTTTTCTCGCCGTTATTCTTATCGGCTATAAAAAATCACATTCAACCAGTAATACAAGCTCTGTTTCTAAGGCAATAGCGCCCATTACGGTAAAAGAGCTAAAAGATAGTCACTCCATTCAAGAAACGCTCATTTTTCCGGCAACCGTAATAAGCAATCAAGTCGCCACCATTAACGCCAAATCTACCGGAACAATCACCGCCCTCAATTTTGATTTAGGTAATAATGTTTCCAATGGGCAATTACTTGTAAAAATCGACGACACAGGAAATAATCTTGCAATGGGAGAAAATAACTTACAAAGTGCAAATGTTCAACAGCTGGAACAGGCGCAAAAAGAAGCAAAGAAATCATTAACTCTTGCCAATAAAAAAAGCTACAGCATCACAAACCAAATAGGACGCGATATTGCCGAATCACAATACAAAAGTTCACAAATCGCTTTAAAATCCGCAATCGATAGCCATCTAATCACCGCTCCGCTATCAGGTAAAATAATAGCTAAAAATATTTCACTGGGAGATAGCGTAGCGCTGGGACAACCATTGGCCATGATCAGCAAGCCGGATCAACTAAAAATTCAATTCTTCGTCGATCAGTCTCAATATACTAATTTTTCAAAAAATCTGCAGATAAACATAACCGATAACAACCAAAAAATCTTTCCGGCAAAAATAACAAACATTTCCGCTCAAGCCGACGCAATTACTAAAAAATTCTTAATTGAAGCTGTCCCGCTGGAAAAAACAAATTTGCTTGATGGGACAATTGTTAATGCTTCACTTAGCATAATCAAACATCCGCAACAAGAAAACTCCGTTTTCTTGCCTCTTTCAGCCATCACTATCGGACAAAATGAGAATTATTTGTTTATCTATGAAAATGGAAAGGCAAAAAAAATAAATATTTCCATAGATTCCATTTCAGGAGAATATGCCGAAGTGAATTTGGATCTGCCAAAAGAAACACAAGTTATTATTTCCGGAAATAAATCATTGCAAGATGGCGATAACGTAGAAATAACAAATCCTTAATTCTAAATAATTTCTTCCCAATTCAATGAATAAACAGAAAGAAACGCATAGCTCATCCGATCATCGCTATCTGGAACAATTAAAATTCAACCCCGAATTGCGAAAAACCTGGCTTAATTTTTTTGTAGTTAATTTCCGCGTTGTTATTCTTTTAATTATCCTTTTGACCAGTTGGGGAATTTATTCTTATCAAAAATTACCAAGAGAATCCAATCCGGAAGTTAAGATTCCTTTCGCCATAATCACCACGACATATCCCGGTGCCGCACCGACAGATGTCGAAGAATTAGTTACAAAAAAAATCGAAACCGGAATTTCCGGTGTAAAAGGCATAAAAAAAATCACTTCCGGATCGACAAATTCATTTTCAGAAATTTCCGTAGAATTTGACACCAACGAAAATCAAAATGACGCTATTCGAAAATTGCGCGATACGCTTAGCACGATCAAAGATTTGCCTGCCGATGCCAATACTCCCCAACTGACAGAAGTTTCTTATGATGATCGTCCCATTCTCAGCTTAGCAATAACCGGTCCATATGATGGTTTCACAATGCGTGATTATGCTGATCAAATAAAAGATGAATTAGAAAAATTACCCGGTGTGCGTCAAGCCAATGTTTCCGGCGGAGATGAAAAAGAATTTGCTATCGAATATGATCCGCAAAAATTGGCAGCTTTTAATCTTTCTGCCAATACAGCCAATCAAGCGATTGCAACGTCAAATGTTGCCATCCCTGGAGGAAATTTCGAGGGTCAAGCCTACAACTATCCGATTAGGGTGGACAATCGCTTCTTTACCGATACGGAATTAAAAAATATTCCGTTATCCCATGCAAGCAATGGCGCCATAATTTATTTGAAAGATGTCGCTACTGTTCAAGAAAAAGCCATAAAAAAAACTACTTATTCCCGTTTTTCTTTAAATGGATCGCAACCACAAAATTCAATCAATATTGACATTATCAAAAAAACCGGCGGTTCAATTATTGATACTTCCGCTGCCGCTAAAAAAATTGTTGCAGAAAAAATAAAAAGTTTCGCTCCAGGTATAAAATATTCTGCCACTACCGATTTTTCAAAAATAATTCAAAAAGATTTTGATCAACTGACTCATGATTTTCTAGTTACTTTTATTTTGGTTTTCGGCGTTTTATTTTTAATTGTCGGACTGAAGGAAGCTATTGTAGCCGGACTGGCAATTCCTCTTGTTTTTTTTGTAACTTTTGGCGTGATGGATTTAACCGGAATAACGCTTAATTTCCTATCGATTTTTTCCCTTATTCTGGCACTGGGACTTCTGGTTGATGATGCTATTGTTGTTGTCAGCGCCACTAAACAATACCTAAAAACCGGAAAATTCACTCCGGAAGAAGCTGTGCTTCTAGTTTTGAATGATTTTAAAGTCGTGCTTACATCAACCACACTGGCCACAACATGGGCATTTCTACCGCTGTTATTTGCAAGTGGCATAATAGGCTCATTTATAAAATCAATTCCGATTACTGTTTCGGTAACACTGGTTGCTTCATTGCTTATTGCGCTTATGATCAATCATCCTCTGGCTGCGGTATTGGAAAGAATCCGTCTCACGAGAAAATCTTTTTGGACATATTTAACTCTGTTTTTCATTCTCATCACTTTCATCCTTTGGCAAGCAACCATCATTGCTTTCATTTTGGGATTATTTTTCATAGTTATTCTTTTTTTTGTTTTGAATTGGTACGACAAAACAGGAAAGAAGAAACTCATCGAAAATGAAAAACTTTCTAGCTTGGAATGGCAAAGCGATGAAGCGATTAAAAAAAAGTTGCGCCAACAAGGGCAAGGAGAACATGACAATCTGCTGGGAAAAATTATTCACGGAGTTATTCATTTCGACAAAATAATTCCCATTTATGAAAAATATTTGCGTAAGCTGGTTTCAACCAAAAAAAATCGTCTAGTTTTAATTTTTGGCATACTCGCTCTTTTTATTATCGCCGTTTCTCTTCCGATAAGTGGAATTGTTCCTTCGGAATTTTTTCCTGCATCGGATTCCGACAATATTTATATAAACATAGAAGCGCCTATCGGATTAAAATTAGATGAGACCAATAAAATCGTTTCTCAGGTAGAAAAAAAATTATTAAAATATCCTGAGATTTCCAATTTTTCAACAATTGTTGGCCAACCGGGAGCATCTTCATCCGGAGGTGTTGGCGAAGTTTCCAGCACCGTTTCTCATTTGGCAGGAATCACAATCACTCTTGTTGATAGCACGAAAAGAAATATCGCATCCTATGATTTGTCAAAAAAAATTCGCACAGATTTAGAAAATATCAATGGGGCGACGATTAGTGTTGAAGCGCCAAGTAGCGGACCACCATCCGGTTCTCCTTTTGAAGCTAGAATCATTGGCGATGACTTGCAAACACTTGATAAAATTGCCGGCGATCTTCGTCCGAAATTGAAAAGTATTCCCGGGGTTGTCGACATAAACACCTCTCTCAAACCCGCTCCGGCAGAATATACTTTTCTTCTTAGCTCGGATAAATTAGAACTCTACCATCTCAATGCGTCCTTGGTCGGATCAACTATTCGTATGGCAATTTCCGGCACAGAAATTAGCACGGTGATTGAAAATAACAAAGAAATTAAAGTTAATGCCCGCTTTTCAAAAAATAATTTGCCGGATCTTGCATCAATACAAAATTTGCAAATAACCAATTTAAACAACCAGCCCGTTTTTCTAAAAGATGTTGCCAAAGTAAAACTGGTGCCAACAGTTGGCACGATTACTCACATAGATCAAAAAAAGGCAATTCTTCTCAGCGCCGGAGTGGAGGGAACCACCAGACCAAACACTGTTGTTTCCGCTTTTCAAAAAAAAGTTGCTTCAGAATATAAATTGCCTGATGGGTATTCTATTGTTTACGGCGGTGAAAATGAACAAAACGCCGAATCGGTAACTTCGATTATTCGCGCCATGGCAATTGCTATGATTCTAATTCTTTCCACCCTAATCATTCAATTCAACTCTTTCAAGCAAGCGATGATTGTTCTGGTTACATTACCATTGGCACTGATTGGTGTTTTTATTGGTATGGCTGTTTTTCAAATTACATTAAGCTTTCCCGGTCTCATTGGAATCCTCGCCCTCTTTGGTATAGTTGTTAAAAACGCTATCATTCTCATTGACAAAATCAACCTCAACATTAAAAGTGGCATTCCTTTCTTCGAATCAGTTGTCGACGCCGGCAAATCCAGAATCGAGGCCATATTTATCACCTCTATTTGCACAATTTTCGGCATTATTCCAATCACGCTGTCTAACGAAACCTGGCGAGCACTCGGTAGCACAATTGTTTTTGGACTTATTCTTTCATCATTTCTCACGCTCTTTATTGTTCCGGCATTGTATTTGACTTTGGTGAAAGAAAAAAAGAAGCTCTAACAATTACCCAGAATCCCATTTAACAAAATACCCTTAATAAGAATGTTTGTTATACAGACATAATTTTATACTTATATTATAAACGTTTTATATACACCAAATCCCTTATTTTTAGTCTTAATGCATATATATTTTTAGCATTATCTATTTATTTTGCATAGATATTTGACAAATTATCTATGCAATGCTATAATTAACGTGTAATTATAAGTAACGCGAATGGAAAAGAATGAACTAATTTCAATTGGAAAGGCCGCTAAAGCAATTGGCGTTTCTGTTGATACGCTCAGAAGATGGGATAAAAGTGGAAAATTAGTCCCCATAATGTCCCCCAAAGGACACCGAAAATACCTCAAGAGCGAAATTGGGTCGCTTGTTCCCCGCGCGTCATTATTTTCCCAAGCATTTGAATGGGTCTCAAAAGAGCCAGGCCAAGAACCAAAAAAAGAATTCTATTGCCCAAATAGCGCCGACCTGCAATTCAAAGTTAAAAAATTAGAAAGCCAACTGTCTGAGATTAAAGATCTGCAAACATTTTTTTCTCTGATCGTAGCGGCAGTTGGTGAAATTGGCAATAACTCATTTGATCATAATTTAGGAAACTGGCCGGATATCCCGGGAATTTTCTTTGGTGCAGATCTAGCCAAAAGACAAATTGTCCTGGCTGATCGCGGACAAGGAATTCTGAAAACCTTAAAGCGTGTGAAGCCGGAACTTCAAAATGACGAACAGGCACTGAGAACCGCTTTTACGGAAATCATTTCCGGCAGAGCTCCCGAAGAAAGAGGCAACGGACTTAAGTTTGTCAAAAAAATCATCCCCCTTGCTCATTTGAGTCTATTTTTCCAAACAGGTAACGCCACAATCCAACTGACAGAAAAAAATTCAGTTATCACCCCCATGAAATCAAATCGATCTTTTCGAGGATGTCTCGCACTATTAACTTTTTAAAGCTAAGAAAAAAATATATGAAAATTGAACTGAAAAAATTTGGTACCACGCTTCTTTCAAGGCAAGCTGGACGCGAAGCTTTTGCCGCCTTTCGACCATCCTTGGAAAACCTGCCTGAAACGGAAAATATTGAAGTAGATTTTTCCGATATAATTACTTTTTCCCCCTCTTGGGGTGATGAATTTTTGCGACCGTTGGGGGATAAATTCGGTCAAAAACTTATCTTCATCAACACCCAAAACCCCTCAGTCAAAGTTACATTGGAATTATTGGAAGAAGTTAATAAAACCAAATTCAATATCAAAAACTAAAAAATTTTGATTCACAAAAACAATCGCGCCAACTTCAATTCTTCATAACTGAAATCTTCGCCTAAAATTTCTCTCACCGGCCCCAAAAATGTTCCGCCGGATTTTTCAAAGGTGGCTTTTATTTTTTGAAATCTTTCTTCGGGCAAACGTAAGTGATCAATCATAAATTCTTCACCGCTGGCTTTTAATTTTTCTATGTGATTGATAATTGTCCCTTGCGAGAAACCACGCACACCAGCGATTTTTTCAATTGTCATTTCGGCGTTCAACAATTTTTTGGTTTCCGCATATGTGGAATTTTTCCGTCTATAGAAACGCCCCGCCGGGGCGTCTGGATTTCTGTGATTTTTAGAATCCAACTCATGCGATTTTTCCGCAAAATTATGCGCCTTTGCATAATCCCGAATAATCGATATGAATTTCTCCCCATACTGCGCAAGCTTCATCGCGCCCACGCCACTGATTTGCAAAAAACTATCCTTATTCGCAGGAAAATAATAGGCCATTTCTCGGAGAGCGACATCACTGAAAATGACAAATGGCGGAACACTTTTTTGGTCAGCCAAATTCTTACGCAATGCGCGCAGCTCCTCGAACAATCCCGTGTCATATTCCAATGCGCCTTTTTTCCTCTCGACACTTTCCGATTCTTCTTCGAACTGCGGCGCAGGCAAAATGATCTTCTCACGATTATTCAAAAAAATTTTGCCACGATTAGTGAGGTATAGTGTTGGATATTCCCCGTTGTGCTTTGCAATAAATCCCTTTATTAACAGCAGTGAGATAAAATAACGCAACTCTTCTTCGCTCGCATTTTTCGCTATTCCATAGACGGAAAGATTGTCGTGCCCCAGTTCAAATATTTTTTTCACTCGCGCACCGCGAAGAACACTGATAATATGCCGTCCGCCAAATCGCTCGCCGGTGCGAACAATGACGGAGAGAATTTTTTGTGTAATGATTGTCGCATCAACTTCTTCTTTTGGAGTGAGACAAATATCACATCCGGAGCAATTTTCCGCCTCTTGTTTTTCACTGAAATATTGCAATAGATATTCTCGCCGACAGGTGCGCAATTCAGCATATTCCACCACTTGTGCCAGCTTTTTTTGCGCACTTTCTCTTTCTGCTTCATTTTGAATGTCGCGCAGAAAAAAATTATGTTTCATTGTGTCCCCATAAGAATAGAAAAGCACACATTCGCTGGGAAGCCCATCGCGACCGGCGCGTCCCGTTTCTTGATAGTAGCCTTCAATAGATTTTGGCAAAGAATAATGCACAACTAGCCGCACATCCGGCTTATCAATCCCCATTCCAAATGCGATCGTCGCCACAATGATTTGCACTTCATCTCGCACAAACTTTTCTTGCGTCTCTCTGCGCTGCTCATTTTCCAATCCGGCATGATAGGCCGCCGCCCCAAATCCTTCTCGCCTCAAATCCGCCGCAATATTTTCCGTATCTTTTCGCGAAAAGCAATAAATAATCACTGACTGATTGGGATATTTCTTAAGCAAATTTATCAAATTAGCAAAAGCATTCTTTTTCGGTCGCACGACATAAAATAAATTCGGACGATTAAAGCTGGAAATAAAAACTTGCGCCTCTTGCATCTCCAGTTGCCGCACAATGTCTTCTCGCACCTGATCCGTTGCCGTTGCTGTAAGTGCCATCACCGGAACGCTCGGAAAAAGTTTTCGCAGTTTTGCGAGATTGCGATAATCTGGTCGAAAGTCATGCCCCCACTCCGAGATGCAATGCGCCTCATCAATGGCAATCAAACTTATTTTTAAAGTTTTAAGAAAAGATTGAAAATAATCCAAAGCCAGTCGCTCCGGCGCCACATAAAGAATTTTAAGCTCGCCCGTTCGCGCCTTATTTTCAATCTGAGCAATTTCCGAAAGTTCCAGCGTGCTGTTTATGAACTCCGCCGAAATTCCATTGGCACGGAGTGCGTCCACCTGGTCTTTCATCAGCGCAATGAGTGGTGAAATCACGAGCGTAATGCCCGAAAATTTGAGCGCGGGAAGTTGATAGCAAAGCGATTTTCCACCTCCAGTCGGCATCAAAACAAATGCGTTATTTTTTGCAAGCACATGCGTAATAATATCCGCTTGAAGCGGACGAAACTGGTCGTAGCCGAAATATTGTTTGAGGATCTGAAACATAATAAGAGAGATTTTTAGCCTGTACTCAAATGTATAGACTAAAAATAGCAAGCTACTTTCATACTATAACCAAATTTCGGGAGGATGGCAAAATAACCGAATGTAACTATTCACCTTTCTCCAAAGAGAACTGACAAGTTGCCGGGATCAACATTTTTTTCAACTCGTCCACCAGCGACTCTTTTTGCTTGATAATTGTTTGTACGATGCTCATATTGACTGCATGAATAGCTGCGCCATCATTACTTCTAGAGCCACCGGAGATTTTTCGAGTGACGACCATTTTGCGAATATTTCTTTCGGCCTCATTGTTGGTAAGCGGAGTACCCGGATAAAGGAGAGCGGTAATTAAATTGGTGTTTTGATTACTGATTCTGGTTTGCACTGCTTGCGCGTCTTCAAAGGTATATTTTTTAGCGATAATTTTTTGAATTTCCTTTTGGTAAATTTGGTAGAACTTTTTTCGTTCGTTTTGGCTTAAATCTTTCTGAATAATTTTCGCCAGTTCAGCATACATTTTTCTTAAGGTCTCATGCAGTTTTATCATTTCGCCTGAACAATTTTCTTTTTTAGTTTTCTCTCTCGCCGTCCGGATTAAATGCGCCCAACAGGATTGCTGCGGCATATCTAAATGTTTATAGCTGCCAAAATCGTCTCGGACTAAAACGCCTTTCGGTTTTTCTCCCAAAATCTCCTGAGGCACTCCTTTGCCGCGAGTTTCTTCGATAGTGTAGAGAATGGATTCCGGCGAAGAAAACATCCAACACCAAACGCTTTGGCCGTCAATACTCCAGCCGGTTTCATCGGCATGCTTAAGTTTATTCTTTCGAATTTCCCGGATTAATTCCTCGTATTTTGGTCCAAATCGGATTTTAGCTTGGCGAAGCAGGTTTTGAATAGCACCCTCGCTGATGGCAAGGCCATACTGAATTTTTAAGGAGGCCGCAATTTGATTGAGAGGCAGCCGCAAATGGTATTTTTGAATTAAAATCCAAATCAGAGTGTTTATTCCAAACGGAGAATTATCAATGGTGTCTTGGGGAACGGCATGAACTTCTTTTTGACAATGAGCGCACCATTGTCTTTGGATGTGGTATTTGGTAATGACAGTGTTTAGAGACAAGATGATATCCTCGACTATTCGCTCATAAAAACTGTTAGTCTCGCTTAATTCATTTTGACAGTGCGGACAATGGTTTAAATGAACTTCTTTTTCTTGATCAATCCTTTGGGGTTTCTTTCTGGCAACTCCCTTGTGTCCGACTTGACCGCCGCGCTTTCGGGACTGGTCTTTGTCCCTTTCCTTTTGGTTGGTCTTAAACAGCATTCCTTGGTACTCTTCTTTGACATCTTTTTCGTGATTTAATTTTTTCTTCAATTCTTTGTTTTCTTCCGTCAGATCTTTATTTCTCTTCTTTAAATCGTCGTTCTCTTTCTTTAATCTCTCAGCTTTCTTTTTCTGCGATTCCCAAGCGCGAAAATACATAGCGCAATCCTGTCGCAGTTTTCGAGTTTCCAGACGAAGATGAAGAAATCTTTCTTTATAGCTCATTTATTTTCGTTTTTGTGTTTTACTTCGATATTTTAGCAGATTTGGAGAAAGGTGAATAGTTAC
>JAJYDG010000033.1 GCA_021777675.1 bacterium
ATACACTTCTAAGAGTTATAAAAAAATAATTCTTAGCATAAATATGGCACATAGAAAAGCGGGCGGATCAACCCAACTTGGAAGAGATTCCATTTCCAAAAGACTCGGCGTCAAAATTTTTGGTGACCAAAAAGTCAAGACCGGACAAATCATCATTCGCCAACGCGGAACCAAGTGGCATCCCGGAAAAAATGTAAAACGAGGCGAAGATGATACACTATTCGCGCTTGCCGACGGTTTCGTAAAATTCTCTACCAGAAAAGTGCGCGCTTTCACGGGAAAACTCGTACAAAGAAGATATGTTTCTGTTGCGAATAAAATCGTTCCTAATAAAAAAGTGAAAGCAAAGACCGTACCTGAAAAGAAAACTGTTAAAACCAAAAAGGCCTAATATTGATTACCAAAAAAATTCAGATAAAATAAAACCTCCAAAAGAGGTTTTATTTTATTATAAACTTTGGCAAAAATTAATTGCTTGCATTGACCTTAAGTTTAATAATTTGCACTGCCGGCGCAGTAATATCACCGGAGAAAGTCATTTCCGCCTTCCCGGATAAAACTTGCGACTCCACAATTTCCAGCTTATGATTGTCGTCAACCAAATATCTTTCATAGGTGATTTTTTTTGATGAATCCCATGGAAGATTGATTAACTTTAAATTAAATTTATTATAAGTTTTTGGCCAACCATTCTTAAGCATCTTATTCTTTATCAGTTCCGTTGCCATACTATCAACAGTTTGATATTTTTCTATGTAAGCTTTTATATCATAATTCGAAATAACAACTATCAACTCGTTATCATTTTTTCCGGCAATCGCAGAAAAATTCTTATGATCAATTCCATTAACAGCTATTCGTTCAGTGCCATAAAGCTCATTAAAACCTTTGAATGCATAATAAGCAGGTTTGCCATTTCTATCACAATCCGTAAGCAAAAAATCATGACATCCACTCATTGTTCCATCTTTTTTTCCATTAAACGGTCCGCCATATCTGTTTGATAGATAGAGATTTTGATCTAACATATTTATCAGTGCGCCAATATTATTTGCCGCCGTCCAAGTCGTATCAAATTCCTTTGCGGTTTTTCCACTCCAAAGATCTCCCAATAAAAAATTCCATTCGTCATTGCCCAGTTTTGGCCTCCCGAAAAGCGGGCTTAGCTTGGTATACTTGGCAAGCTCTTCATTAACCGCTATTGCGTCCGTATAAAAATCTTCGGGATCGATACTGTAAGTATGGAAAGAAAAAACATCAATCGGAACATTGTTACTGGAACAATAATTTAAAAAATTTTTTATCCAGTCATTTCTGATTCCTTTTCTTTCCACTGCCATAATGCCAGGACCGTCAACAATAATAGCCGGATCAACAGCTTTTGTCGCTTTGGCGGAAACTGCAAAAGTTTCAAAAAAATCCGATTGAGCCACATTTTTTTCCACATTAGTTTCCCAAAATGCGGTATTGTCCGGTTCGTTTCCAAAACGCACCATTTTTATATTCCAACTATGCCCATTGCCCCAACCATTTCGAAGATGATTAAGCACATTTTTTATGTAAGTCGCATAACGAATTAGATCTTTAGGTTTTGATGTCGGCTGACTAAAAACAATTGCCGGCTCCACTCCGATAGTAACCGCTTTTTCGACCTCCTGATCCATGGTTGTAAAATTATATTGAGATGGATCGTTAACATCTGTTGGTTCTGTAAGTTTTGCTTCAATCCAAATAACTTTAGCATTTAAATCATTTAAAAGCGCATAACCATTCTCATCATAGTAGGGAGGAGCATTTGTTCCAAAAACATATGGACTAAAATATCCAAGTCCCTTGGAATAATCTAGCGATATTGATGCCACAGAGGAAGTAACAGAATTGTTATTTGCCTGACAATCGCTTGGACAAAGATTTGAGTTTTTTCTTTCAAAATCATCACAAACCCCGTCTCCGCATTTTCCAATTTGAGTTACATTTTTTCTTTCTGAAGAAGGATTTTTTACTTGCTTAAAAATAAAAATAATTATTCCTGTTAAGGCAATAGCAAACACTAACCAAACAAGAAAAACTTTATTTATTTTTTTAAGATAATTCATATTATTATTTATTTTTTGCAAGTTTGCTCGCCTTTATAAATTCAAAAAACAACGGGTGTGATTCAATCGGTTTCGAAGTTAATTCGGGATGAAATTGCGTACCGACAAAAAATGGATGGATAGAATTAGGCAATTCGGTAATTTCCATTAGTTTGCCATCTGGGGATGTGCCGGAGAAAACCAGTCCGGCTTTTTCCAGTCTTGCAATGTATTCCGGATTAACCTCCCAGCGATGTCTGTGGCGTTCGGAAATTTTTGATTTTTTATAAGCGCCATATGCAACAGTACCTTTTTTAATAATAGCAGGATAAGCACCAAGACGCATGGTGGCACCATAATTTTTATCCTCTAAATTCTTCTTTTGTTCCGGCATAATGTCAATAACCGGATTTTTAGTTTTACGATCAATCTCTGTTGTATGAGCATCTTTTAAGTCTAAAACATTTCTGGCATACTCAATCACAGCCAGTTGCATTCCATAGCAAAGACCAAGAAAAGGAATTTTATTTTCACGCAAAAACCGAATGGCTTTAATTTTACCTTCAATTCCGCGTGAACCAAATCCACCGGGAATAATAATTCCGTCATAATTTCTCAGATCTTCAAGCTTATTCGATTCTTTTTCAAATATTTCGCTGTTAATCCAAGTAATTTCCGGTTTCAGTTTATTTTTAAAAGAGGCGTGCTTAACAGCTTCAATAACGCTGATATATGCGTCCGACAAAACAAAATCTCCTGTACCGAAATACTTCCCCACTATACCGATTTTTATTTTTTCCTTAGATGCCTTGATATTTTCCACAAAATCATACCATTCTTTCATATCCGATTTCTTATTCTCCGGCAAATTTAATTTTTTCAGAATTAAACGGCTCAAATCATCCCGTTCAAAATTGATTGGAATTTCATAGATATTATCAGCATCCGGCGCCGAGATAACATAACGTTCAGAAATGTTGCAGAACATGCCTAATTTTTCTTTGCGTTTTTGATCGAGGAAAGTTTCGCTTCTGGCAACGATCACATCCGGTTGAATCCCGGCACTATTTAGGGTACGCACTGCATATTGCGTCGGCTTTGTTTTCATCTCACCTACTTTAGAAGGAATCGGAAGATAGCTCACCATCACAAACATCACATCTTCCGGATATTTGATTTTCATCATTCTGGCCGCTTCCAAAAAAAGAATATTTTGATATTCACCGATTGTTCCGCCGATTTCAATAAGTGTAACATCCGACGCCGCCTTTACAGATGCTTTTTCAATGCGATCGATCACCTCCAAGGGAATATGTGGCACCACCTCAACACATTTTCCATTGTAGCCCAAATTTCGCTCTCGATGAATCACCGATTCATATACGCTTCCCGTAGTCATATAGTTATCGCTGGGCAAAGTAATATTGAGAAATCTTTCATAATTTCCCATATCCTGATCGGTTTCATAGCCATCATTTAAAACAAAAACTTCCCCGTGTTCGGTTGGATTCATTGTGCCGGCATCGACATTGATATAGGGATCAATTTTGATTGCGGTGACATTCAAGCCTCGCGCTTTCAAAATAATTCCGATTGATGAGGTTGTTATTCCCTTTCCTACTCCACTCATCACTCCCCCGACGATGAATATGAACTTACGGTTTTGTTTCATATGCTTTTTTTAAAAAATTAATTAATCAAAAAAAATTTTCTAGATAAAAAGTCGCTTTCCCCGCGACTTTTTTTTATTTAATTTTCAATTCATTCTTACATTTAAAAAAACTAATTCTCCAATATCTCCAATCTGATTTTTGTTTTTATTTCGAAACCAAATATAATTTGAATTTCATAATTACCGATTTGTTTAATTGGATTTTCCAACAAAATGGCTTTTTCCAAAACATCAAAGCCTTCTTTTTTAAGAACCATAGCAATATCTTTTGCCGAAACGGAACCGAATAACTTCCCGCCTTTCCCTTTAGCTTTGATTTGGACAGTTTTATTTTTCAATAAT
Organism: bacterium; assembly: GCA_021777675.1. Classification (GTDB taxonomy): domain Bacteria; phylum Patescibacteriota; class Minisyncoccia; order Moranbacterales; family UBA2206; genus UBA9630. The sequence continues at coordinate 4,090 of JAJYDG010000033.1, forward strand.
TCGGCTTTTTTTCGCAATTCCTCCAATTCCATTATTTCATTTTCAGTTTTTTCTTTTTTGATTTTTTCCAGTTTTCTAACATTATCTTCAGTGGCTTTTTCCGCTAATTTTTTAACAAAAAGAAAATTACGCGCATAACCATCGGAAACATTTTTCACATCTCCTTTTTCACCTAAATTTTTTACATTTTGCAATAATATTATTTGCATAATTTTATTATAACGGAAAAATTAATTTTTGGAAACTAATTAAAAAAAATGGTTCTTATTTTAGCCTAGTTTTAAGTACCTCTAAGGCTTTTTCCAATTGCGGATCTTTGTTGTTTTTATAGTCATCCGGAGTCATCTTAACCTCCACATCAGGAGTGATACCTTTTTCCATAATATAATCCCCATTGGGTGTCAGCCACTTAGCAACTGTAATTTTAACACTGGAACTTCCCGGAAGATTAATCAATTCTTGCACAGTTCCCTTGCCAAATGATTTTGTGCCGATTAAAGTCAAATGCTGATCATCGCGAAGCGCTCCGGCTAAAATTTCTGACGCACTCGCACTCCCTTCATTTATCAAAACAACTGTTGGAATTTGACTAAGCATGTCCCCTCCAGTCGTTTTAAAATCTTCTTTTTTGCCAAAACTATCTTCTTCCGAAACGATCACCTTCCCGCCAGGAATCATTTTATTGGCAATAGCAATAGCTTTATCAAGTAATCCTCCCGGATCATTTCGCAAATCAATAATTAATCCGTTAACATGCTTGGGTATTATCGTTGCCATAGCAGCATTAAACTCTGAATCAGTATTCTCCCCAAATTTGGTAATTTCAATTCGGGCAATATTATCATTTGTAATTGTCAGTTTGACACTTTTAACTTCAATTGTATCACGAACTATTGAAATATCTTTAGTGTCCTTTTCTCCTTGCGATAGGATAGTTAATTTAACTGTTGTGCCTTTTTTCCCGCGAATCAAAGCAACCGATTCATCAATAGTCATGTCAGAAACAATCTTATCATTAATCTTTATTATCTTGTCTCCGGCGCGCAATCCGGCTTTTTGCGCAGGAGATCCATCAAGTGGCGCAATTATTGTCAATAAATTATCCTTTATCCCCAGCTCCGCTCCAATACCTTCAAAGCTACCGTCGATATCTTGTGAAAAAGCTTTATTTTCTTTCGGATCAAAAAAAGATGTGTATGGATCTCCGGTTGATTTCAGCATTCCGCTAATCGCTCCATAAACCATATCTTGTGCATTTAATTTATCCCGATTAATATGTTTTTCTTTAACCAAATTCCAAACCTTCCAAAAAAGTGAGAAATCGACATTTTCATTGCCTGTTGGTGATTTATTTATTACTACAGATTGATCAAGGGCAATATTGGAATTTTCACTGGCTTGAGTATTTTTTTTTCCAGTATTCAAACCGGCAAAATAGCTCGATACGCCAACCAATACAATAAAAAACATAAGCAATGCCCGCTTAAATATTTTTCTATTTTTTTCCAATTCTTTTTCACTGGCAATTTCGATTTTTTCCATGCTATTTTTTTGATTAATTAATTTTTTTCCAATATATTTTTTAAAATAATAAATGGCGCTAAAAATATGAGCCCACGCCAATTTATTTGAAAGCAATGTTTTAATAACACCCTTTCCCGCCGAACCCTTTCCGTGATAATGATAAATTCTGGATTGTGGATTATAAACTACGCGATAGCCCTCTTCCCAGAAGCGACGACACCAATCAGTATCCTCAAAATACAACCAAAATTTTTCGTCAAGCAAACCGACTTTTTCCACTGCCGACCTTTTGGTCATGAGCGCAGAACCCATGAGCCAACCGACATCGCGAATATCTTTATGATCAAAATCTCGCATCGAAAACCAATCCAGATGTCTTTTAGCAAAAGAAAACTTTCCTAAAAATGTTCTGCGATAAATAATCGTTAATGGTGTATAAAATCTGAAACAAGAAGGCTGAAACTTTTCATTAAAACCCAAGAGTTGCGGACCGACAACTCCGACTGTTGGATTATTTTTAATATAAGCCAAGAGAATCTCAATAGAATCTTTTTTTATAAGCGTATCTCCATTCAAAATCAAGAGA
>JAJYDG010000001.1 GCA_021777675.1 bacterium
TGAATATGTTGAAGATTTTTTTAATGTTTATCTTACTCCGGAAAAAGGATCACTCGATCCTCGTGATTTTTCTTTTATTTTAGCTAAATTCAAATATGATTTAATTGTTGTTATTGATAGTTCCGATTTGGAATCTTTGGGAAAAATTCATATTAACAATTCGGATCTTTTTTTTGAAGTGCCAATTGTTAATATTGATCACAAAAGCAATAATGAAAACTTCGGACAAATAAATTTAGTCGATTCAACAGCTTCTTCTTGTGCGGAAATTCTAAAAAATACAATGGAAAATATTGACAAAACAGCCATCACTAAAGATATTGCCACTTGCCTTCTTGCCGGAATTATCGGAGCAACTAATAATTTTCAAAAGAAAAATACCACCCCAAAATCTCTGCTGGCATCAGCAGAATTGATGGATCAAGGCGCAGAACAACAAAATATCATTCGTCGAATTTATAAAACTCAACCGCTATACATCCTTAAATTGCTTGGTCGTGTAATGGGCAAATTAAATTGGGAAGAAAAACATCGACTAGCTTGGGCAGATCTTGCTCTGGAAGATTTTGTTCAAAGTCGTTCTACTCCGGAAAATTTGCCGATTATTTTAGAAAAACTGCAAGAAAATTATATCGATGGACAATTTTTTATAATTTTTTATAATGATACGCCTGAAAGCTCCATAGCCCTAGTTAAAACGACACGAACAGAGATGCTCAAAAAAATATCTTTGCTTTTTCCATCTTCAATCAAAATGAATCTATTGGAAATAAAACTTGCTCAGAATAATTTAAAAATCGCCGCACAATTTTTAATCGCTAAACTAGAAAATATTTTAGCAAACGAATAATTTTTCATTCGGTGCGACTTGCTATTCTTTTTTTGTTTTGTTTTGTGTGCTAAACTGAATTTGATGAAATATTTTTTGATAACAAAACAATGATAAAAATTACCAACAAAGCAACTTCTAGTGAAACAGAAAGAGAAACCGCTTCCAATCGATTTTTATCGACCATCAAACGTGAATCTGAAGAAGAACAAACCGCTCAATTTGCCACAAAACTCAATCTTCCATACATCGACACAAATATTGTCCCTGTTTCTTCCGACAGTCTAAAGCTAATTAGTGAAGACGACGCTCAAAAATTTGGCATTGCCATAATTCAAAAAAAAGGCCGTCATGCGACAATTGTTTCTGTTGATCCAAGTAATATTGAAACTCGCAAATTTATTAACGCTTTTTGTCAAAAGCTGGGACTGGAAGCTAAAATATTCGTATTGTCACGATATAATTTTGAAAGAATTTTGGAAAAATACAGAAAGCTCGTTTTCACAGAAATTCTTGATCAATTAAGCCTAAATATAAACGATCAATTCACTTCCGGATTCAAAAAATCACTCAATGACTTACTTACGCTAAAAGAAAGAATCAAAGAGTTGCCAACCACTCAAGTTTTAGGCATTATTATGGCTGGCGCAAATGAACTTAGCGCATCTGATGTTCATTTTGAACCGGAAAGTCAAGATTTTCGCTTGCGCTATCGCATCGATGGAATCTTACAAGATGTTGCTTTTTTCCCTCTCAATATCTATAAAAGCATTCTTTCCAGAATTAAAATGATGTCTGGAATGAAAATCAACCTAAGCGATATTGCTCAAGATGGAACATTTGCCATAAATTTGGGTGAAAAAAAAATCGATACTCGCGTATCCTCTATTCCTGGAAATTTCGGGGAATCAATAGTGATTAGATTACTCAATCCTGATGCTATAAATGTTAATATTGATGATTTGGGCTTGCAAGGTTTAGCATATGAAATATTACAAAAACAAATAGAAGCTCCCAATGGAATGCTTTTAACAACCGGGCCAACCGGTAGCGGAAAAACCACCACACTATATTCCATCATCAATAAACTTAATACGCCAGATAAAAAAATCATCACCATCGAAGATCCGATTGAATATCAAATAAAAGGCATTTCTCAAACCCAAATCGAAAAAGAACGTGGCTACACCTTTGCCAATGGTTTACGCGCTATTGTTCGCCAAGATCCAGATATTATTTTAGTAGGCGAAATTCGTGATGATGAAACTGCTGATATTGCCGTTAATTCAGCCCTTACCGGTCACTTAGTGCTTTCCACTTTTCATACCAATAGCGCAATTGCGTCAATTCCAAGACTTATTGAAATGGGCGTAAAACCCTCTTTTATCGCTCCCGCCATAAATGCCATAATCGGACAAAGACTTGTGCGCAAACTTTGCGATTGCAAAGAAGAATATGTTCCAGCAACAGAAACCATAGAGTCGCTCAAAAAGGTTCTTTCCATTATTTCACCGCGCGCAAAGGTGGAAATTCCAAAAAATATTTCCAAACTTTATCGTCCAAAAGGTTGTCTGAAATGCAATAATACGGGATACAAAGGACGTATCGGCATCTTTGAAGTTTTAACCATCAGTCCCGAAACGGAAAAATTAATCATGGATTTGGCCGGAGAAACCGAAATTACCATGTCCGTTTTAGAGGAAGGAATGGTAACGATGCTTCAAGATGGAATTTTAAAGGCTATAAATGGCATTACATCAATTGACGAAGTAAAAAAAGTAACCGGACAAGGTGATTTTTTGGAAAATATTTATGAAAAATTAATGTCTCAATTGTTGGGAAGCAAGCTTGCGATAAAAAAAGATTTCTATGTTCAAACAATGGAAAATATTTCTGATTTTAAAAAATTACAAATACTTCTATCTCAAACAAAAACGACCGATCTTATAAAAATAATTTTTTCTTCAGCGCAAATTTTAAATGTCGGCGATATTCACATTGAACCGGAAAAAGATGATGTCAAGATTCGCTTTCGCATTGATGGAATTTTGCAAACAGTTGCTACGATTCCCCTTACAGAATATCCAACACTAATTGGACAAATAAAACTTTTAAGTGGAGTAAAAACCGAGGTGCGGCAAGGGGTAATTGATGGGCGATTCAGTCTGGATTTTGATAAAGAAATCGAGTCCATAAAAGAAAACTCTATTGATATTCGTGTTTCGATTATTTTAGGTGGATATGGAGAAACCATTGTTATGCGACTTCTTAGTAAGATTGCTGTTGAACTTAATTTGGATAAATTGGGAATTAGAAAACAAAATTTAGAAAAAATTAAACGAGAAATTTCAAAACCCAACGGAGTTGTACTTAACACCGGTCCTACTGGTAGCGGAAAAACCACCACGCTTTATGCTATTTTAAATTTTATCAACAAACCTGAAATTAAAATTATCACCATTGAAGACCCGATTGAATACCAAATGGAAGGTATCTTGCAAACACCAATCAATGAAAAAGAAGGTTATACTTTTTCAACAGCACTTCGCGCGCTTCTTCGTCAGAACCCCGATATTATGATGATTGGAGAAATCCGCGATGATGAAACGGCGCAAGTGGCCGTTCAAGCCGCTCTTACCGGACATCTCGTGCTTTCCACTATTCACACAAATGATGCTGCCGGAACAGTGGCGCGGATGCTTAATATGAACATCGCCCCTCAAGATATCACCTCTTCCGTTAATGCCTTTATCGCTCAACGCCTTGTGCGAAAACTCTGCGATTGTAAAAACAAAATCACTCCAACTCCGGAAGAAAAACAAAAAATAGAGACCATCCTAAAAACAATCAGCCCAAAATCAGAAGTGAAAATTCCCGACATAGAAAGCATCTATAAGCCAAATGGTTGCGAAAGATGTAATCATCTTGGTTACAAAGGACGCACGACTATAAGTGAAGTTTTTCTTCTTTCGCGTGAAATTCAAGAAGCAATTATGCGTGGAGCAATCACTTCGGAATTAAATCAAAAAGCCATCGAAAATGGAATGCTTTCGATGGCGCAAGATGGCATCTTGAAAGTTCTAGAAGGTGAAACAACACTTGAAGAAGTGAAAAGAGTAACTGAAATTTAGTCTAACTGCTTACACTAATCTGCAGGCAAGAATCTCGAACTAGGAGCCCAAGAAAAAGAAACAAAATCGAGGCATAACGCAGACAAATCATCAAAGAATGATCTACCCGCCTTACCCATATCTTGAAAAAAGTTCCCCATATTGATGACAAAAGATAGAAGCCACCAATTGCCTGCAATTTACTGCTAGCCACTAATCCTACAAAAAATCGTAAAATCAATGACTAGTCAGTTTAGCATGGTTTTTGAGTTTTGTCAAATGTCGCCAATGCGTGTATAATTCAATTATAAGACATTTGAGCTTTTTTATTATTTTATGATAACCAATTCTCATGAACAATCGGAAGATATAACGCTAGACAATACTTTACGCCCACAAACTTTCAAAGAATATGTCGGACAAGAAAAGATCAAAAAAAATCTCGACATTCTGATTCAATCAGCTAAAAAACGCCAAGAACAAATTGAGCACGTCTTGCTTTACGGATCGGCAGGACTAGGAAAAACCACGCTCGCTAATATTATTGCCAAAGAACTGGGCGTAAATATTAAAACCACTTCCGGTCCGGCAATTGAAAAAGTTGGCGATTTTGGATCCATTCTCACTAATCTGCAAGATGGAGATATTCTTTTTATTGATGAAATTCATCGCCTCAACAAATCAATTGAGGAAGTGCTTTATCCGGCAATGGAAGACTTTAAGCTGGATATTATTATTGGCAAAGGTCCATCTGCTCGCACAATTCAATTAGATTTGCCAAAATTCACCCTTATCGGAGCAACCACTAAACTCGGATCATTATCCAATCCTTTGCGTAATCGCTTTGGCGCCATTCACCGCCTGGAACTCTATGAGCAAGACGAAATAAAACGCATCTTGGAACGATCGGGGCGCATTCTTAATGTTCCATTGGAAAATTCGGGACTTATTGAGATTGCTAAATGCTCTCGCGCGACACCTCGCGTAGCAAATCGCCTATTAAAACGAGTGCGAGATTTTTCGCAAATCAAAAATTACAAATCCATTGACGGAATAAAAGCTAGGGAAGCATTGGAAATGATTGATGTCGATCAGATTGGATTGGAGCCGGCGGATAAATACATTCTACGCACAATCATCGAGAAGTTTTCCGGTGGTCCGGTTGGCCTTTCCACGATTGCCGCTGCCACGTCGGAAGAAATCAAAACCATTGAAGATGTTTATGAACCATATCTTTTACAAATCGGTTTTTTGGCTCGCACACCAAGAGGAAGAATTGCCACAAAGTCAGCCTATGATCATTTGCGCATTGATTATCCGAACGATGATATTTAAAAACAATTAATTAATTTTTATTTTTTATTTATGCTTCCAATTATTTATGGCGTCTACATTTTCGCGATTTTTATGCTTAGTCTAATTTGTTTTTTCATCATTTATCACTTAATTAAGTATTCTATTAATGCTCGTTTTAGTCGACTGTTTTCTTTGTTTTTTGCGGTTACTTCTTTTATACTGATTGTTTCCAATATTATTTTGTTTTCCGCAATTGATTGGAAAACAATCACATCAAGCGTTGCTTTTAATAATTTTAATTCTTTTTAGTATGGAAAATTTCAATCAGTTTCATTTTAAAGGTCAAAAACCCGGTGAAACAATTTTAATGGTGATTCACCGTCATTGGTTTAATATTTTAAGTAAATTTTTTATATTATTCATCTTGCTGGTACTTTTGTTTTTTAGTTTTTTTTCCAATTTTTTTATTCCAACCGCTCTTCTTAGCGATTCAAGCGCAAATTTGATTTCTTTTTTTCAAAATTCTTTTTTTATTTTTATTTGGCTATTTTTCTTTATTACTTGGATTGATTATTATTTTGACGTCTGGATTGTTACTAATGAAAGAATTGTTAATATCAACCAAAAAGGACTTTTTTCTCGCGAAGTCAGCGAATTGGAAATGGAAAAAATTCAGGATATTACCGTTGAAGTGCTTGGCATTATCCCGACTTTCTTCAACTACGGCAATCTCTATATACAAACAGCGGGAGAAACTGAACGTTTTATTTTTGCCCGCGTTCCCAATCCATATGCAATAAAAGATCTGATTATGAATCTCCAAAAAGACTATGAAAAAGCGGAAGCGGAAAATCTCGGATCGGTCATTCGTAAAGAAATTCACGAGGAGTTGCAATAGTTTTTGGCTGTAAAATAAAAAGTGTAAAATAAAAAAATGAAAACAAAAATAATTTTGCTTTTAGTTTTTGCTTTGCTTCTATTTGCGTTTTTTTTGAAAGAAAAAGTTTTTGCATCGGCTATTCCCATTATTATCAGTGCAATTCAAACAAGCGGAGACACAACTGATGATGATTTTATAGAGCTCTATAATGATTCCTGTGAAGATATTGATTTATCAGGCTGGAAAATATTTAGAAAAACCAAGTCATCTACCAAGCAAATATCAATTGGAACACTAAAAAAAATTATTCCGGCTAAGGGATATTTTCTTTGGAAAAATACAACATCCAATACTAATGGAGGTCCTGATTATGCAACAAAAACATATTATTTAGCAGATGATTATAGCATCGCTCTTTTTGACAAAACTGAAAAGCAAATAGATTCTATTACTTGGGGCGCCAACCAAAATCCATTTCCAAACACAATTGCATATCCAGATAATTTAGATGATTTTGAAGTGCTAAAAAGAAATACCAGCAACAACTTATCTATTAAAAAAAATTATTCTCCAAAAAATTCATCTTTTATTGAAACAACTGAAATTGCTTTGTGCCAAAAAAACGAGCCCCCGCAATTGCCAAAAACATATTCCGACAAAATAATTATTAGCGAACTTTTTCCTGCGCCGTCAAACAATTCCGGAAAAGAAGAATTCATTGAACTTTACAATCCGGATGAAAAAAACAATGATATTTCCGACTGGATTTTGCGCGACTCATCAAAAAATGGAAAATATATTTTTCCCAAAAACACAAACATAAAAGCAAGTAACTTTTTTGTCGTCTATAAAAAAGATTTTAAATTCGCCTTGAATAATTCCGGCGGAGAAAAAGTTTCCCTCTTTGATCCGACAGAAAAAGAAATTGCGCAAGCCGGCTATTCTTCATCTGCCAAAACAGATTATGCCTATGCTTTTGACGGATCCACTTGGCATTGGACGCCATATTACACTCCGGGAGAAGAAAATATTTTTGCGGAAATTATTTCCGGAGAAATCAAAAAAGATAAAAAAATTTACTCGGGCATATATGCAAATTTCGAAGCTGCCTCAGATAAAAAAGCCGAAAAATTCACTTGGGATTTTGGCGACGGACATAAAAGCTATTCAAGAAAAGCCAAACACAAATATGAAAAATCCGGCGAATATAAAGCTAGCCTTAAAATTAGCGGAAACGGTGAAGATAACTTAATTGAATTTCAAGTTAAGGTGGAAAAATTCGGCAAACCAAAGGTGCGCATCATTTCCCTTTTCGCCAATCCTGCGGGAAAAGACACAAAAAACGAATGGCTGGAATTAATCAATAAAACCAATAAAAAAATCAATCTCAAAAATTGGTCAATCGCTTCCGGATGGAAAAAACTCTATAACCATCCCGTTCGTGAAGATTTTATTTTAAAGCCCGGAAAAAGCAAAAAATTAATGAGTGATATCTGCGCTTTCAGTCTGGGAAATGAAAAATCAAAAATAGAATTGCGCTATCCTGATGGAAAAGTGGCGGACAAAATCAAATATAATCGGGAAAAAGATCCGATTTTGGAAGATGAACTCTATCAAAAAATTGAAAAATCCGGCTGGAGTTGGCACAAAATACAAACCGCAAAAACAACACCATCCGCGACAAAAGATCTGCCCGAAGTTTTAAGCGATTCTGTTTCAACGGAAAATAATCCATCTAATATCGAGTTGCCAATAAATGTCCGTTCAACAAAAAATCCGATTTGGGAAATCAAACAAAAGCGACAGATAGTATTGCTTTTTGCCAAAACAAAGATTGATCCGGAAAAATTTCTTGCAAAAAATCCGGGACTACTTTTAAAAATCGCCATAACCACCCGCTTTTCAAATATTAGCACAAAAGAAAAAAAGACACCCTTATTTTTCTCGCCTTCTTTTTTTTGGAGAACAATCAATGCCCGATTAAATCAACTTATTTTAAAATTTTAAGTTAGACATTTTGATTCTTTGACTTTTTTGTGCTATTGGCTGTATTATCTTATTAAAGCTGGTCCAGCTTGTCATTTTTTTAAAACACTCAAAAAAAGGAGAAAAATTATGACATTGACATTTGAAGAGAAAATCGTTCTTTTATTTTTTATTAACCTGATCACTGTTGTCATTTCTATTTTTGCCTTAAAAATGACCATTAAAATCTTTTACTCCGAAGAAGATTGCGATAACACTTCTGAATTAGAGTCAAAATCAGAAGGAAATTAAATAATGAACAACAAACAATTTAAGCTAAGCCAGGCATATTGATCCTGGCTTTTTTATTTATATTTTTTCTTGAGTTTCTCTTTTTTAAGTGCTAAACTAGAAACAGTTAAGAAATAATTTTAATCCTATTTTAAAACTATGTCCGGACATTCGCATTGGGCGGGAATAAAACAAAGAAAAGGCATAAACGACGCAAAACGCGGAAAGATTTTCACCAAATTTGGAAAATTGGTTACAATTGCGGCGCGTGATGGCGGAGGAAAAATTGAAACTAATTTTCAACTCAGAATGGCAGTTGATCGCGCGCGAGAAATGAATATGCCCAAAGAAAACATCGAAAGAGCAATCAAGCGCGGTACGGGAGAAATAAAAGGCGCAATGATTGAGGAAGTTCTCTATGAAGCAATCGGACCGGGTGAGCTTATGCTTCTTATTTCCTGTACAACCGACAATAAAAATCGAACGGTTTCTGAAATAAAAACGATTCTTACCAAAAATAATTCGAAATTAGGTGAAAAAGGCTCAGCAATGTGGAATTTCGAACAAGTCGGAAGTATTGGCATTGAAATTAAAGATGGGAATCTTGATGAAACCGAGATGCTCGCCATTGAACTTGGAGCAAAAGACACCGCATTGGAAGATGATTTATTGAATATCATTACGGAACCAAAAGATTTTGCCGGCATACGCCAAAATATTGAAAACTCCGGCCTTAAAATTCTTGATTCCGGACTCATTTATTTACCCAAAACAACCATTACCGTCAATGAAAAAACTCGCTTAAGCATTGAAAATCTCATGGAAATTCTTGATGATCACGATGATGTAAATGAAATTTATAATAACTTGGCATAACCATGAAAATCCTCGGCATTGATCCAGGCACGGCCACAACCGGCTGGGCAATTATTGAAATTAAAGGCGATAAATTTATCCCCCTAGCCTTTGGACACATTAGCACATCAAAAGATAATAATGATGATGAACGCCTTTTAGAAATTTCCGACGACTTGGTAAAAATAATCCAAAAACATAATCCAGATGAAGCCGCTATTGAAAGTCTTTTCTTTTTCAAAAACCAAAAAACAGTTATCCAAGTCGCTCAATCCCGCGGAGCAATCCTCTTGACTTTAAGGCAAAATAATGTTAAAGTGTTTAATTACACACCCCTCCAAGTCAAGCAAGCATTAACCGGCTATGGACGAGCGGAAAAAAAACAAATGCAACTAATGGTAAAAAATATTTTACATTTAAAATCCTTACCCGAGCCTGATGACGTGGCTGATGCGCTAGCAATCGCTGTGTGCCACGCCAACAGTCGAATTTTAATTAATTTAAAAAATGCGTCATGAATGAAATTAATTTCAATATCAGTCCTCTCTTGACTTTCTTTCTTAATGAGGGCGTGCCCTTTGAAACAATCAAATTAATTCTAATGCTTCCAATTATTGCAACATTAATCGCCTTCTTACGCCAAGTGGTTGGAATTAAAGCTTTTGGAATTTACACGCCATTGCTTGTTACTTTTGCTTTTTTAGCTACTAACGGATTGAGGTATGGAATTGCTATTTTCATCACTATCATCTTAATTGGAATGCTTACGAGAGTCGCACTTAAATCTTTTCGTCTGCTCTACCTCCCTCGCGTCGCTATCATGCTCACAATCGTCGCTCTTTCCATTCTTATAATGTTAGTTATTGGGGGCAGTCTTAAAAGAACGGGATTAGCTTCTGTTTCAATTTTCCCTATTCTCATTATGATTACATTGGTAGAGAAATTTATTGCCGTGCAAATTGAAAAAGGCGACCGCGCCGCCATTCTTTTGGCCGCTGAAACACTAATTATTTCCATTTTGGGATTTTATATTGCCAGCTGGGAAACTCTTGTTCATTTTATCGCTTTTTATCCATGGATCATTCTTCTCACCATTCCTCTTAATATTATTTTAGGCAAATGGACGGGACTGCGACTTAGTGAATATTTTCGCTTTGGAGAAATAATAAAAAGAAAATAGTTTTATGTTTGATTTTTTAAAAAAATTTTCTATTTACCTAAATGCCCGCCGCGATATTCTTGGAATGAACGCTAGAAATTTGAAGTATATTCGACCATATAATCGCACAAATGCCAAAAGAATTGCCGATGATAAATTACTCAGTAAACGCATCTTGAAAAAAAACGGAATTGCCGTTCCAAAATTAATCGGGAAAATTATTTCTCAAGAAAATTTGGATAATTTCAATTGGCAAACACTTCCCGATAGCTTCGTGTTAAAACCAAATAAAGGTTTTGGCGGTGAAGGTATTATTGTTGTTTATGGTCGCAAAAAAAACAGTATGGACACATGGATTAAGGCTGATGGGTCATTGATTACGATTGAAGATCTAAAAAACCACGCCAGAAACATCATTGATGGATCATATTCCCTGTCCGGCGTTCCCGATATTGCTTTTTTTGAAGAGCGTCTAAAACTTTTAAAACTCTTTAAGCCATACGCCTTTAAAGGCATTCCTGATATTCGCATTATTGTCTTTAATAAAATGCCTGTTATGGCAATGCTCCGCCTTCCCACAAAAGAATCTCATGGCAAAGCAAATCTCACGCAAGGAGCAATCGGAGTTGGAATTGATCTTGCGTCAGGAATTACCACTACCGCCGTTATGGGAAAACAAAAAATAATCGAGTATTTGCCGGGCACAAAATTACTTCTTTCCGGAATTAAAATTCCCTATTGGACAGATATTCTAACCCTTGCTGTTCGTTCGCAAGAAATTTCGGGCTTAGGTTTTTTGGGTGCGGATATTGCCATCGACAAAGAATTAGGACCGGTTATTTTGGAATTAAACGCACGCCCGGGACTCGCCATTCAAATTGCCAATCTTGACGGGCTAAAGTGGCGACTAAAAAAAGCGGCCGGTATTAAAATTAAAACAGTCAAAAAAGGCATTCGTGTCGGCATGGATCTTTTTGGCGGTGAAATTGAAGAAGAATTGGAAGAAATTTCCGGAAAAAAAGTAATTGGAACAGTGGAAAAAGTGAAATTGATCGGAAAAGATGGCAAGGAAATTGAAGTGGAAGCAAAGATTGATACGGGGGCACATTCAACTTCGATTGACACAGAAATTGCCAAAGAATTGGGGTTTGCAGGAGTTATAGAATTTTTTAATTCCTTAGAATTGCCAAAAAACTTTAAACGCGAGGATATTAAACAAATCGAGGAGCACCTGCGAAAAAAATATATTCATCAGCATCCCGACCTAGCTGATATCTCCGCCATATATTCATCACATGGTGTTTCAATTAGACCGAAAATAATACTTAAGTTGATTTTAAATAATATTGAGCTTGTCACGCAGGTAAACGTGACTGAAAGAAAAGAGTTAGCAAAAGAAATCATTGTTGGTCGAAAAAACTTAAATAAATTCTTAATTGATGTTTCCAAATAAGCATATGTTCACAAAATATTTCATAAAATTATCGACTACAAACATAAAAGACTTAAAGGGTTCTTCTTTTCAAATACTAAAATATGCCCTAAGTAGAGATATTGAAGTATATAGAGTTTTTTCTGACAAAAGAATTCTCGTCCTAAAAAAAGACTCAAAGCAAGTTTGGATAGACACCTCTCTCACTTCAAAAACAAATCCCGTAGGTATGAGAATAGCAAGAAATAAACATCTCTCAAAGAAATTTTTAAAAAAACTGGGGTATCCCGTCGCACCAAGCATAAACATGCAAAGTAATGACGACTGCACTCAAATCAGTAATCAAGCAATATCGGAAATAGGCTTTCCATTAGTGGTTAAGCCGCTAAGAGCTGCTGAGGGAAAGGGCATTACAACTAACATCAATAATAAAGATCTCCTTTTAAATTCGATTCAATCAGCTTTAAAATTTGATAAAAAAATAATGATCGAAAAACATATTGCCGGTGATTATTACAGAATAACTTATGTGGCAGATGGTGCCTATGCGGTTACAAAAAATCTTCCGGCATATATTACTGGAAATAATTCCAACACCATCAGGGAGCTAATTTCAATAGAAAACATTAACAATAAAGAAAGACGCGGAAGGGGAAAATTAAAAAAAATTAAAATTTCAGAAAAAACTGAAAGATTTTTAGCATCTGCCGGATATACATTTGATTCAATTCTGCCTAAGAATATTAAAATACCTCTTTGCTTCAGCGGATTTGATGGTGGAGAATATATAAATGTGACAAAAAAAGCTCACCCGTATTTCATAGAAATAAGCAAACAAATATCTGAAAGCCTAGGCTTGCCAATAGTCGGCATTGATATTGTCTCACAAGCTATAAATATTCATCCAAAATTAAACAATGGAGTTATAATTGAAATAAATGGCACATACCCAGATATTCTATTTCACAATAAACCAACTTACGGGGAGGCCACTAGCCTCATCCCTAATCTTATTGATTACTTGTTTTCTTAATTTTTTATTTTTAATCACCATTTCTATGAAACTAAAATTTCTAATCGTTAGTTCGCGAATCAGCCAGCTCTCGCAAGATTTAATTGACGAAATACTAATAAAAGGGCATACTTTTGCATTTTCCACTACGCAAGATTTTATTTTCGAAATAGAAAATGGTCATTTTAAAGCAAGCACCCCAAATATTCCCAATCTTTTTGATTTTGATATATATATCCTAAGATCATTTTCCAAAAATATGGCCAATTCCAAAATATTTACCGAGGAACTTAGATTAAAAAATAAAATAGTAATCGAAGAGTGTATTTCAGATAATTATATCAATAGTAAATTTGCAGAAGGCGTACGCCTTACGCGTAGCGGTCTCAACTATCCGATTTCTTATCAAATTCCCAATATAGAAAATATTGAAAAAATTCCTGATAACATTTTTCCAGCAATAGTTAAACCAACCAATGGTTCCAGGGGTCGCAATATCTCAATAATTGAAAATAAGAAAGACCTTGCTAATTTTATACAAAAAAATCCCGAGGATCTCTTGGTACAAGAATATTTACCCATTGAATGGGATATTCGAATTTTTGTTGTTGGCAATAAAGTTTTGGGTGGAATAAAAAGATATGTTTTGGAAGGCGATTGTCGTTCCAACGCATCTTTAGGATCTCAAACTGAGCCTTTCGAAGTTGCGCCAGAAATTGAAGAAATAGCGCTAAAAGCCACAAAAACATTACACTATTCAGTTGCTGGCGTCGATCTTGCTTGGGCAAAAAATAAGCAAAATTGGTTTGTAATTGAAGTAAACATATCTCCCCAATGGCACGCATTTAAAGCTATAACCAAAATCAATCCGGCTATTCATATTATTCAGCACGCGATTGATTTGTATGTCAAGAAAAACGCTCAGAAATAAATGCAAAAAATTTTCGCCTAAACAACAAAACTGAGATTATTTTTTATATATTATATTTTACCCAGATCCCTATTGATTTTTTCCCGAAATTAGACTAAGCTATAGACACTTCAAGAATAGTTTAATTTTATTTTATGCGCAATCGTTTTTTTTCAAAAATTCACAGCATTTTCACACGAAATAACAATCCCGCTAAAAATACCGCTAATGGCTGGAAAAAAATTTTTAATTGGAAATTTCTTCTTAAGTTTTTTGGAATTGGTTTTGGCTTAGTTGTTTTATTTATTGCAGGAGTTTTCGCTTATTTTTACAAAGAACTTCCAAATCCGGACAATATCAATATGCGCTTTATCGCCGAATCCACCAAAATTTACGATCGCACCGGAACACATTTGCTCTATGATGTTCATGGAGAAGAAAAACGCACCCAAATTCCCTACGAACAAATGCCTGATACGCTCAAATACGCAACCATCTCACTGGAAGATCAAAATTTTTATCACCATCCGGGCATAGAATTGTCCGCTGTTGCCAGGGCGGCAATTGCCGATATTTTACATCGCGGAGCCTCGCAAGGAGCTTCAACAATAACACAGCAACTAATCAAACAATCCGTTCTTACTCCGGAAAAAACCCTTTCGAGAAAAATTAAAGAAGTAATTCTTTCTCTTGAGCTGGAGAGAAAATTTTCTAAAAATGAAATTTTGGCAATGTATCTCAATCAAATCCCCTACGGATCAAATGCTTATGGAGTCGAGGCTGCTGCGCAAACTTTTTTTGGAAAACACGCCAAAGACCTTACTTTAGACGAATCAGCAATGCTAGCTTCATTGCCACAGGCACCCTCCTACTATTCTCCCTACGGAAACCACAAGGACGCACTGAAAGGTCGCCAAGAATATGCCCTGAATCAAATGGCTAAACTTGGCTATATTACTCAAGATCAAGCTAATCAAGCAAAAAGCGTTGATATTTTCGCCAAAATAAAACAAAGTTCTGAAAATATTTCCGCCCCTCATTTTGTAATGTATGTTAAAGAATACTTGGAAAAAAAATATGGCACACAAACAGTGGAACAGGGGGGATTAAAAGTTTATACAACACTAGATTGGGATAAGCAACAAATTGCCGAAAAAGCCGTTGCTGACGGAGCTGACAAAAACTCCAAACTCTATAATTCGGGAAATGCGGCTCTTGTCGCAATGGATCCAAAAACAGGACAGATCTTAGCTATGGTTGGCAGTAAAAGCTATTTCAAGCCAAGCGAACCCACCGGTTGCACGCCAGGAAAAAATTGCGTTTTTGAACCAAATGTTAATATTGCAACTGCGCTGTTGCAGCCAGGATCATCCTTTAAGCCCTATGTCTATCTCACTGCTTTTGAAAAAGGTTACACCCCGGAAACAAATATTTGGGATGTTGACACTAATTTCAGCACCGACAGCGGAGCCGTCTATGATCCAAAAAATTATGACGGAAAAAATAGTGGCCTTATGCAAATGAAAGACGCGCTTGCCAGATCATTAAATGTTCCATCCGTCAAGACGCTTTATCTTGCTGGAGTAAAAGATTCTATTGCTACGGCTCATAAAATGGGCATTACAACCCTTAATCAGCCAGATAGCTATGGACTCTCTTTGGTGCTTGGCGGAGGAGAGGTAAAATTACTTGATCATGTTAATGCCTTTTCTACATTTGCCACTGATGGTTTTCATCATGACACAACAGCAATTTTACGCATTGAAGATAGTAAGGGCAATATTCTGGAAAAATACACTCAAAATGATGGGGAAAAAGTGGTGGATGAAAAATATATCGCAATGATTGATTATATTCTTTCCACAAACAGCCTTCGAGCGCCTGTTTTTGGAGACAAAAATCCGCTTAGTTTTGATAATCGTCCGGTTGCCGCAAAAACAGGAACCACTAATGATTGGCGAGATGGTTGGACAATTGGCTATACCCCTTCTATTGCTGTTGGGGTTTGGGCAGGTAATAATGATCACTCCAAAATGAAACCGGGAGCCGATGGAATATTTGTTGCCGCACCAATTTGGCGCAGTTTTATGGATCAAGTCTTATCAAACTACGCAGTTGAACAATTTCCCACCTACACACCAGAAACAACAGGAAAGGATGTTTTAGACGGAAAACTAGAAATGAAAAAAGAATTAAAGGTTTGCAAAATTCCAGGAACTAAAAATGATTATTGCTTAGCAACTTCCGCTTGTCCTAATAGTGAGGTGGAAAAAAAGAAATTTTCCGATGCGCATAGTATTCTTTATTATGTCAACAAAGACGATCCTCGTGGCAATCCACCAAAAGATCCCTCAACCGACCCACAATTTAATAATTGGGAAACCGGTGTTACTAACTGGCTAAAGGATAATAAATACTCAACCGATCCAATTCCAACTGATGATTGTAAATCAAAAGATTTTTCAAAATACAATCTTCAAATAGATTCTATTTCTCCTTCTGATGGGCAAACAGTAACATCATCACCACTCAACATATCCGTTAAAATCAATGCTCCATATGGAGTTAAAAATGCCTCAATAAGCGTTGATGGATCAACAATTGCTTCTCAGGGCTCTGATTCTTTTGGTGCATCCTATTCCATTCCGGATAGCAAAAAAAATTCCAGCATAACTATTAGCGTTAATGCAACAGATAATAATGGAAATTCAGACTCAAAAAGCGTTAAAGTTAATATCAACATTCCGACATCAACAGTAACTACACCATAGAAATAGATTTTTTTATTTTATTTCAACTTAATTTTTTCAACCGTATCATCTCCAATTTCTTTATTGATTAGTTTTATAATCTTTCCTTGATTGGACCAAAGTTCACTAGCCCAAGTCGCACTTTCTGCTTTAATGAAAAGTGTTTTATTGGCAAAATAATCCGGAATAAATTTTTCCATACCCAAATTACCAAATTCAATACGAATTATTTTTTTAAACACAAAAAAGATTGTCTCACTATCAACTACAACTTTCTTTTCAAAGCTTTTTTTATTTAGGATTTCTTTTAGCGCTCTCATTTCACTAAATTTAGTTTTTTATTGGCATAACTATATAAGTAAAACCATCAACAAAACTTTTTTTATCCGGAAGCACTTCTTTTAGTGCCACAGGTGAAGAATCGCTATTTGCCAATAAAGCTAAGTTTTCAGTGGCAATTACATTAATTCCATCTAATAAGTATTTTAAATTAAAAACAATATTCTGAGACTCTCCATGAGCTTCAAATTTAACTTCTGTTGAGTTTTCACCAGTCTCAGCACTAATTGTATCAATAAAAACGGTCATCGCTTGTGTGTCAATTTTCAACACAACTTCTCGTGATTTTCCATCAGCAAAAACACTCGCCATTTTTAAAGCGTTTTGTAATATTTTTTTTTCTCCAATAATTGTTGTTTTGTATTTTTCCGGCATAATATGCTTATATTCCGGATATTTTCCATTAATCAGGCGGGAAACAATCTTAATTCCATCCAGTTCAAAAAAAATCTGGCCATCTTCGATAAAAACATTTACTAAAACATTATTCTCAAATCCATTGGAAATAATTTTATTTAATTCCAATAATGTATTCAATGGGATAATAATATTACTATTTTTAGCAAAAAAATCAGCATAATAATTGTCATTAATATTAAACTCTTTCAACATTAAAAAACGTTCAGACAAACGAAACCCATCTGTAGCGGCAAAAGCTATTTTATCCGCAAAAAAAACAACGTTTACACCGGATAATTCTTGTCTTGCGTCATTATGCGCTACAGAAACAATAATTTTATTAAAAATATCTTTTAATTTCAAAACAGAAATTCCAAAAACAAAATCAGTATTTTTTTGTGGAATTAAAGGAAATTCATCAGAAGAAAATCCTTTAATATTAGCTTTTGTCAAGCCATTTTTAATTTTAAGATTATATCCATCAACCTCAATATCAATATTCTCTCCTCCAATAAGATTGGTGGAAAAATTACCAAGAAGCTTAGCTGGAATAGCAATACTTCCTTCTTTCTCAACTTTCGCTCCTATTTTTATTTTTATACCTATTTCCAAATTTGTCGCAATAATATTTAAAAAACCTTTTTCCGCTTCCAATAATATATTATTTAAAATCGGTAAAGTGTTTTGTTTTGAAACAATATGTTCAGCGTTGTTTATGGCTTTTTTAAAATTTTCTTGGGTACAAGTTAATTTCATATGAGTAGAGTGATTAATTAAATTATTTATAAATATATAAAATTGATATTACTATTACTATAAAATAGATAGTTGTGGATAAATAGATATTTTATTTTTAAATGGTTGATTTAACTTTTTTTATCTTGTGGATAATTTATGTTTTATTTGAAATTGATGCGTGGATAATTTTATGTGATGAATTTATTTTAATTTATTTTGACAGGGAATTAACAGTATATAATATTAATTTTTGATGTTTTTACAGGGTTTTTAAATAGGATATTAACAGGTTATCAGACTATTTTATATAATTGTTCTTGTATGGTGATTATTTCTTTTTGTAATTTCTCATCTGTGAGTAATAATTTGGTTATTTTTTCGTATGCATGAATAGCTGTCGTATGATCTCGCCCACCCATTTTTTCTCCAATACCAGGAAAGGAAAATTCCAATTCGTTGCGCAAAAGATACATAACCACTTGCCTTGGTTTAACAATTTCTTTTTTGCGGTTTTTTGCAATCAAATCATCCGGATTTATTTCATAAAAAGAAGATACGGTTTTGATTATATGTTTATGTGTGACGCCTTTCTTTTTTCCGCTTGAAATTATTTCTGATAATTGTCCGACGGCAAAATCTTTGGTTATTTCCGCATTAGTTAGTTGAGACGCAACTATTATGCGATTTAAAGCACCTTCTAGTTCTCGAATATTGTTTTTAATGTTTGTGGCAATAAAGAGCAGTGTTTCGTCGTTGATTTGAATGTTTTCAGTAAAAGCTTTTTTCTTAAGAATGGCTATTCTTGTTTCCAGGTCAGGATTGGAAACATCAGCAATCATTCCTCCTTCAAAACGCGATCTTAAGCGTTCCTCCAGAATTTGTATTTCTTTGGGTGGTCGGTCGCTACTTAGAACGATTTGTTTGTTAAGCTGATAAAGATAATTAAAAATATGAAAAAATTCTTCTTGAGTTTTTTCTTTGCCGGAAATAAATTGAATATCATCAATAATGAGAATGTCTATTTTTTGGTAATATTCCTTGAATTCATTAATTTTTTGGTTTTGTAGAGCATCAATCAGTGTTGCGGTAAATCTTTCTGATGTAATATATTTTACGCGAAAGTTGGGATCTCTTTTTAGAATCTCATTACCAATTGATTGGATAAGGTGAGTTTTCCCCAGACCTACTCCGCCATAAAGAAAAAGAGGGTTGTAAATTTTTCCCAAATTTTGTGAAACAGCAAAGCAAGCGGCGCGAGCTAATTCATTATTTCCTCCAACGACAAAGTTTTCGAAAGTGTATTTTGGATTAAGGTTATTTTCAATGTTTATCTGTTGAATTGGCTGGGTGGAATAAGTGGGATTTATAACAGTAGTCTTTTGGTTTTGTGTGATTTGATGTTGTTTTTGTGGGGCAACAATAGCATCAACCATCGCTTCTCTGCGCAAAACAGTGTCTTTTGGTGTTGCGATAACGCAAGAAATTGAGCGAATGTCGTTTTGTAGGTTCTTTAAGGAATGTAAAATGTGGGAATTAAATTTGTTTTCTAGCCATTCTTTAGCAAAACCGTTGGGAACGCTAATGGTAATGTGTCCATTTATGTTCGATTGTATGGATGTTTGCTTAAACCATGTGATAAAATTAGCTCTAGAAATAGAAAGTTCTATTTCTGAAAGGGCAGCTTGCCACAATTCTTCATTAGTCATTTTGTTTAATAAAAGAATTAGCGTTTTAATTTGTCCCCTTGAGAAAAAGTATAGCATAAGAAAAAAATAAATAATAAGTTGATAGCGGATAATATTGTGTATAAGCTGTGGATTGGTGTGGATAATCGTATTTATTCCAAGGTGGCAGGTTTTAATGTTAGTGCTTGACAAAAAAAATGGCTATGCTAGACTTTTCAGTCAATATTAATTATCTAATAAGTGATAAATATGAAGCCAAATCTAAATGAAATTAATTGGAAAAGAGTGTTTATTGTTTTCGCGCTTTTAGCAATTTCATTGCCTTTTTTCAGCTTTGCCGGACATAATAAAAAAATTTATGTTGATTCTAATGCGGGAAGTGAGCAAGATGGTAGCTTGACGCATCCCTATAAAACAATCGGAAAAGCGCTGGAAAAAGCCAAGGATAATACGGAAATTCATATAAGCAATGGAACATATAAGGAAAATTTGGAAATCCCGAGCGGAGTCGATATTTATGGTCAAAATAGCGATAAAACAATTATAAAAGCAAGAAATGGAGGTAAAGCTGTTATTTCGCTTAAGGGAAGCGCCAAATTGGTTGACTTAACAATAAGAGAGGGAAAAAATGGGATTAAAATTGCCAACGCCGGACGAGTAAAGATATTCAGTTGTAATATTGAAAAAAATGATGATGATGGAATCTTGATTTATTCCGGATCCAGCAAGCGAAGCATTGAAGATAATAATCAAGTAATGCTTAGCCAGGTAAAAATCGATCACAATGGAAAAGCAGGGATATATAGCGAAAAAAGAAGCCTGATTATTTATAAAAGCAATATCTCGGACAATAAAAGCGACGGAGTTTCTTTTGCTTCCGGCGTAAAGGCGTGGATTGGATCAAGTACTTTTGTATCTAATTCCGGCAGTGGAGTGGCTGTAGTTTTGGATGGAGCGCAAATTTATACCAAAAACAATGTTTATTCCAACAACAAACGAGAGGGTATTGAAATTGTCGCTTATGGTGCTGGTGGTCGAATTGATATTAATAAATCAAAAATAAGAAATAATGGGAATTATGGCATATCTCGTGTGGATAAAAAAGCCGTAAATCAAGGAATATGGGGCGGGCTAACTGTTGAAAATACGACTTATCTTTATACAAACAAGGGGCAACTTTCTCCTATCTTTAGAATTTATTAAAGCGATTTTTTTATAATAAATTATGAGCAACCGACAAATTTGGGGCAAAAAAATTGGTATTGGAGCAGTTTTGTTTTTTGCGATATTGATTTTCAATATTAACAAAAATAGCGTCTATGAATCAGAAATAAACGTTTTGGTTTTGCCAAAAAATGAATTGCTTGCAAAAGAAACTGATTTGATTAGGGGAAATTTCAAGCAAATAATGCAATCATTGGCTTTTTGTGATGAAGTGGCGCAACAAAATGAAAGTCTTTCTGTTATGCAAGATTTATCAAACTATAAAAGAAAAGAATTTTGCAATTCCAAGCTGGAAGTTTCTCTGGTGGAAAAAACCGCAATAATTAGCGTGAAAAATTTTGATAAAAATAGCACTTTAGCGCGAGAACTGAATTCTGATACGGTAGAAAAGCTTATTGCATCTGCAGGAAAATATTACAATATAAATACTGATATGGAATTGCGAATCATAGACGGACCGATTATTAAGTTGGATAGTTTTCGAAATAGTCTTTGGATTTTTGAGGAAAGTCTTTTTTTGACGTTGGTTGTTTGCGTAGGATTATTTTTTTTAGTCCCCTTTATTTTTATCAAAAAGAAAAAAACAAACTTGCCGATTTTGAAAAATAAGTTTTCTTCAAAAACGCCACTTGAAAAAATGGTAGCCATTTTTCCCGAAACAGAAAATTATTTTTCCGATAAAAAATTTTTTCCAACAAAAAAAGTCGAGCCATCTGTCGGAAAAAAAGCCCCAATACCGGTTAATTTGCCTGTAAATGAAGAAACTGTTCCGGATATTTTTCTCGATAAAAAAGCTTTTGTTAAAAATGATATGTTGGAAAAAAAAGAAAATGAAAGCGAGGATTATATTTCTCGTGAGGCTACTTCCGATGAAGTTAAGGAAAGATTGAATAAACTACTTCGTGGCGGAAAATAAAAAATCAGAAATATTTTTAATAAGAATCATATTTTTATGCTTTCTAGATTCCGTATGCCGAAGTTAGAGTTTTGAGAAAAAATGGAATAGCAAAAGCAAGTCCGAGTAATGGAAGAACAATAGTGCCGATGGTAATTATCATTGTCCAGAAAAAATATTTGCGCATTTTTTCAATTGAGATGTAGATTTGATCAAGTTTTTTATCTTGTTCGGCTAGTTTTTGAGCGATTTCTTGGTCCATAAATTTTTTTTAAATTAAAATTAAGCAGAGTGTTTTTTTTATTCTATCCCCAGAGGCAAATCTTTAATAATTTCCGGCGCGGGCAATTCTTGGACTTTATTTAATTTTTTTTCAATTGTGCGGCTTTTTTTTGTTGCCAAATCAATGTTGTCGCTAGCCTCCCTTAATTTTTTATTGGTTTTCTCCAGGATATCGCCAAAAGTGGTGAATTCCTTTTTAATTGAGCCTAAGAGCGTCCAGACTTCACCGGATCTTTTTTCAATAGCAAGCGTGCGAAATCCCATTTGCAAACTATTAAGAATAGCGGCGATGGTAGTTGGTCCTGTTATGATTACTTTATAATCTCTTTGCAATGTATCAGCTAATCCCGGTCTGCGTAGCACTTCTGCATAAAGGCTTTCAATCGGTAGAAATAAAATGCCAAAATCAGTGGTATAGGGCGGATCAAGATATTTTTCGCGAATATCTTTCGCTTCTGATTTAATTCTGTTTTCCAGGGCCTTTCCTAGCGCTAAAATGGAAATCGTGTCATTTTTTTCTTCGGCATCAATTAGGTTTTGAAAATCTTCCAAAGGAAATTTGGCGTCAATCGGTAGCCAAAGATTCTTAACCTTATCATCTTTGGCGGGAATTTTAATGGCAAACTCTACGCGATCATTGGAGCCCTTTTTTGTGGCAACATTTTTTTCGTATTGTTCAATGGACATAATTTGATCAAGCAAGGTGCTTAACTGAACCTCTCCCCATGTTCCGCGAGTTTTAACGTTTTGCAAAACTTTTTTCAAATCTCCAACTCCGGTTGCAAGCGTTTGCATTTCCCCCAAGCCTTTATGCACTTGTTCCAGTCGATCACTTACAAGTTTAAATGATTCGCTTAGGCGTTTTTCCAGGGTGGCATGCAATTTTTCATCCACTGTTTCGCGCATTTTTTCTAATTTTTCACCATTATCGCGCTGAATATTTTCCAATCTTTTTTCGATTGTTGTGCGCATGTATTCTATTTTTTTGTCATTTCTGTCGATAACCTCACTTAATTTATCGGAAAATAAAGAGAAATTTTTATTTTGCCCTTCTGTTAATGTAAAAATACGCTTATCAATTGAGTCGCCAAAATTTTTAATTGTTTTGGCGAGTTCTTCGCGTGTTTCTTTGGCGGAAAGAGAGTTGTCATTGCGATTAATTGACATTTCTTCACGCAATACCCTAGTTATTTTTTCATTTGATTCGCCAATTAAATTTGAATCAATCCCGCTTTTTCTAGAGAGCAAAATAAACAAAACAATAAGATTAATAACAAGAAAAGCAAATAAGACAATAGAAATGGTCATAGTTTCAAAAATTAAATTTATTATAATTTTTCAATTTCTTCTAGGAGAGCGTTGAGAATATCTTTTTCCTGAACAGATTTAATTACTTTGCCTTTTCGAAAAATTGCGCCCATGCCTTTTCCGCCAGCTACTCCGATATCCGCTTCTCGCGCTTCGCCAGGTCCATTAACAACACAGCCCATAACAGCAATATGCAAATCTTTATCAATATTTTTTACTACATCTTCAACCTGATTAGCTAATTTAATGAGATCAATTTGGGTTCTGCCACAAGTGGGACAACTGGTTACGGTTATGCCTTTTTTACGCAGTTTTAGCGATTTTAGAATTTCCCAAGCCACTTTCATTTCTTCAACCGGATCAGCAGTAAGGGAAACGCGCAGTGTTGCTCCAAGTCCTTCATAAAGCAAAATACCTAATCCAATGGAAGACATAACTGTTCCGCGAAAAATTGTGCCTGCTTCCGTTATGCCAATATGCAAAGGATAGTCAACTTTTTTTGCCAAAAGACGATAAGCCTCAACCGTTCTTTCAATATCGGAAGCCTTAAGAGAAATTAAAATATCCTTAAAATTATGTTTTTCTAGAATGCGAATATGCCGCATCGCCGATTCAACCATTCCTTGTGCCGTAACCTTGTTTTTGTATTTTTTTAAAATTTCTTTTTCCAGGGATCCGCCATTAATTCCAATACGAATTGGCACTTTATTTTTTTTGCATGCCAAGACAACCGCTTTGACTTTTTCTTCCGATCCGATATTGCCCGGATTGATTCGAACTTTATCGATACCTTGTTCGATTGTTTCCAGTGCCAGCTTATAATCAAAATGAATATCAGCCACCAAAGGAATGTGAATTTGTCTCTTAATCGTTCCAATGGCTTTGGCGGCAATCATATCAGGAACGGCAACCCGCACAATTTCACAACCGGCTTTTTCCAATGCCAATATTTGCATGACAGTCGCTTTGGTGTCGCGCGTATCGGTATTGCACATTGACTGGACGCGCACCGGATTTTTTCCGCCTAATTTATATTGACCAACTTTAACTGTGCGAGATTGATATTTTTTCATAAAATAAAAAATAGAAATATTATTTTTAGTAACTCTACCCGAATTGTAGCGAAATTTGACATTGAAAGCAAACGCTATTGACAAATTTTAAAATAAGCCTACAGTAAATAGTTAGATTTAATTTTGAATCTAATTTTCTTTAACAATCAAAGGAGGTTTGATATGCTAAATTTTATTCTGTTTCCTTTTTTTTGGTTGGGGGCAAGACTGATTAGATTCGGTCTGTGTATGTTTGGTTTTAAAAAAGTAGTTGCGGTGCAAATATCCAATTACCGTGACGAAGCCGATGTCCGGCTGTTTGGTTTTTGGAATATCGAAAAAGCTCCGCGTGTTCTTTCATGGACTCAGTATGCATGGGAAGGAATACGTGGAAAACTTTTTATGATCCGCGTTACGACGGATCAGATAAAGAAAGCCTTGGAGAATGCAGCGTCATCGCCAAGAGAGTTATTGCGCATCCGTGAATTATTTATGGAAGCGGTTGATGAAGCGATCAAGTTGGGTGTCAAAAACGTTCTATTGGCTGCCGCAACAAAGAGGCTTTTCAAGAAAGGAGAACTTGAATTATTGTTTCCCGGAGTGATTTTTACTCTTGGGGATAATTTTACAGGCCTATTACTTGCTAGACGCATAAAGGATAATTTTCGGATATATGGATTGAATCCGAAAACATCCAGAGTGCTTGTGATAGCACCATATGGATTTTTAGGTAAGGTGGCGCTATGCACAGTTTGCGAACTTGGTTGCCAGGTTGTCGGTTTTGGAAACTCAAAAAGACCGGAACTGACAAATGGTTTGGCAAAAAAATTTGGCTTTTTTCCGGTATTTGATTTTTCGGATGTTGGAAAAGTTGATATGGTCATTGCTTGCAGCGAGGCAAGACCGGTTCAGTTAACTCCGGAAAGAGTAAAGATGATTCGCAAGGCGGGAAAAAAATTGATTGTTATTGATCCTTGCGAACCGGCAAATATGACGCCGGAAATGGTGAAAAAATGTCTCGGCGCAGTAACGCGTTTCGACGCCGGAAATGGATATAGCTCGAGATTGAAATATGTTCTCGGTTATGTTTCATACCGGGTTTTGAGACTCACGAAAGGAGAAACGTGGGGCTGTTTTTGCGAAAATTTTTTAATCGCAAAACATGAAAATCTCCAACAAGAGGAGGATTGGTTTTCCGTGACGCCGGAGCGCATTGAGCGTCTAAAAAAATACTATGGCAATGGAATGGGGCAGTTTTGTTTGCCACCGGCAAGTTGTCATGGAAAAAGCATAACAACATTTCCCCTTTATTTTTCAGAGGGAAAAATAAAAAATAAAGGGGCTTTTAATCTCGTTTGGGATGGGATTAAAAGTATTTTTTTGTAAACCGTTTATAGGGCTAAGTGAGAAAAATTTCTCACTTAGCCCGTTTTTAATTATAAAATAAAAAATTGATTTTGAAATTTAATAAAAAAATGCTAGAATTAAAAAATAAAAATAGCTTAATTGCTTTTATGCACAACCTAAGTCTTTTGCAGGTTTATCCATTGATTAGTTTGATTTTTATATTAACTCTTGGATTGATTGTGTTGAAAAAAAATAGGAAATCCAAAGTGGGGACATTATTTTTTTCGATTACTTGCCTTTTTTCAATTTGGCTATTTGGAACATTTAAAATGCTTACCTGCACAAGCGATAAAGATATTGTTTTTTGGGACAGATTTATTTATCTGGGAGTTGTTTTTATGCCGGCAATTCAATATCACTTTAGTTTAATTTTCACAAAAACAAATAAAATCAGGAAGGCATTGCTTATTGTTGCGTATGTTTTTTCGATAACCTTTTTATTTTTAAGTCGAACTGATTATTTTGTATCAGGTGTTTTTAGATATGCATGGGGTGTTCATACGCTAGCTCACATGGGACACGATTTTTTTATGGTTTTTTTCTTTTTTTATATTTTTGCTTTATTGTATAATTTTATTATTCAATATGTAAATACTGGCATAAGAATTGAAAAGCGCAAGATAGTATTTTTAATTGCCAGTTTTTCCGTTTTAAATTTAATTGGAGGAATTGGGTATTTACCGGCGTATAAAATTTCTATCTATTCGCCAATTTCATTACTTGCCCCATTGGCTTTTTCTATAATGATGACTTATGCCATAATCGTGCATCGTTTAATGGACATTAAATTGGTGATGCGCAGATATTCCGTTCGCCTGGTTTCCATAATTATAATTTTATCGGTAGCATTAGAAATGCGCAGTCTTGCCGGATTACATTTTTCTACCTATGCGAATCTGGTTGATTTTTTGATTTTAATTTTTGCAGTCTTGACTTATGCGCCAATTAGGTCTGGTTGTTATCGTGTTGCCAATAAATATTTCTTTTCTTCGTTATATGATAGTCGTTATGTGATTGCCAAAATAAGCGATAAACTTAGATCAACATTGGAAATAAATAAAATCAGCGAAAGTATTTATGACATGCTAAACAAAGCTTTTCATATGAAATCTTTTGCGGTTTTAACTTTTAATCAAAAAGAAAAATGCTACTATGTTCAATATAATAATGGATTTAATCTTGGCACGAAAAAAAAGTTTTCCAGTGACAAATATTTATACGATAGATTCATTGCCGGAAATGAAATAATTCTTTTTGAGGAAATTAAAAATAAAGTTTATGATGAGAACACAAAAAAACAAATCGACATACTCACGGCGTTGGATGTGGATGTTATTGCACCTCTAAATGTTAAAAATAAAACGATTGGATTGTTGGTTTTTGGCGCAAAAGAATCTGGCGATATATATAACGAAGAGGATTTGGAAGTTTTGGAAACCGTTGATGCTCAAGTGGCAATTGCAATTGAAAATGCCGCTCTCTATGAAGAAACAAAAAATTTCAATCTTAAGTTAAAAAAAGAAGTTGAAATGGCGACAAAGGAATTGCGATCAGCCAATGAGGAATTGAAAAAGCTCGATCAAGCAAAAACAGATTTTCTCAACATTGCTTCGCATCAGCTCAGAACGCCAATATCGGTAATTAAAGGTGTGGCATCAATGTTTGCCGAAGGAGATATGGACAATCTTCCGCCAGAAAAAAAACAAGATTTTTATCAAGCAATTATTGTTAAAAGCGAAAAATTGGAAATGATTGTGCATGATATTATGAATGCCACTTCACTTACCGCTAAAAAATATAGCGTAATGGACAAAGAAGCGGAAACAATTGATCTAAGAGAATTAATAGAAAATATTTTAAATGATTTCAATCTGGAAATAGAAAAACGACAATTGATTGTTAAATTATTATCGGCGGAAGAAGCCACGCCTAAAATTAGAGGACAAAAAGAATACCTCAGAGAAGCATTTATAAATTTATTGAGTAATGCCATAAAATATACTCCGTCTACCGGAATGACAAGCGATATCAGGAGTAAGCGAGACGAAAGAGGCGTGATTAAGATTAGTCTTGGAAGGGATCCAAAAAATGAAAATAATGTTTTAGTTAAAATAAAAGACAACGGAATTGGTATTCCCGCAGATGACTTGCCTAGATTGTTTAAGAAATTTTCTCGAGCAGAGAATGCTAAGAATATGTATACTGATGGGACAGGAATCGGCTTATTTGTTGTTAAGGAAGTAGTTGATGGTCACAATGGAAAAGTCTGGGTGGAAAGTGAACTGGGAAAAGGGTCGACATTTTTTGTCAGCTTGCCGATTTATTCCAAGGAAAAAGTAGATGTTAAAAAATATATTTTGACTAATTAGAATAAGCGTAAAAACATATGACAAGAGTATTGTTTGTTGAAGACGATCCTGATCAAATTATGATTTATGAAGTTAAATTTAGGCTGGAAGGTATCGATTTGACTGTTGCAACAGAAGAAAAAGAGGTGTTTGATGCTCTCGCAAAAGAAAAGATCGATTTGATTTTGTTGGATATTTTAATAAAAGAGCAAAACGGGCTTGATATTTTGGAGAAAATTAGAAAGGAAGCTGATTTCAAAAAACTTCCGGTAATTGTTTTTACAAATTTTGACAAAAAAGAAACGAGAGATAGGGCGGAAAGTCTTGGAGCGATTGATTATATTATTAAAGCACAAACATATCCTCGAGAGATGACGGAAAAAATAAAAGCTTTTGCAAAAACAGGGATTTATACTAAAGGAGTCAGCAATAAAAGCGTTTAATTTTTTGTTTTTCGTGTCATTCTCGCGAAGGCGGGAATCCATGTTTTATTAGTTTTAAATTAACGAGAAGCGAACCGTACACATACTAATCTGACTGTTTTTTTTGGAAACTGCTCTTTTAATTTCAGCTATATAAAATTACACCTCACACTCTGTCATTTCCTCACCAACTCCACCCGAATCCTTTTCGCCATAATTTTCCCATCATCGTCCCGATAATCTCCTTCTTCGGCCACTTTTTCAAAGCCCAGAAGTTTAACAATTTTATGCGACGGACCATTTTCCGGTACGTGCGCAATTAGTTTTTTTGCACCGCTAGAAAATTCTTTTTCCACAATTTCACGCAAAAAGTTTTCTCCGAAATAGAATTTTTGCAGAATCGGATCGATATTCATCGCGCCCAAATAACGCTCGCCTTCCGGCAATGTTTCAATTTGCCCGTCGGATTTTACGAGGCAATTTGATGAACGCATAAAACCAACCATGTTTTCCAAAGACTTTTTTGGCTTGTCATTATTGTCTTTATCAAAATAGATCAAATAAAATTTGGGATTGTGCTTCTTGTGCGTTTCAAAATCAGTTAATAACCGTGCCTGGTCTTCTTTGGATTTATGCTCAATGCTCGCGCGATACATCTCGGTGAGTTTTTCCACCAGTGCCGGATTTTTCACAAACCCCTCTTCACTGACAGTTTCCATTTCCACCCCGCGAATATCTTCCAATTTTTGCCCCTCACCAGCTTTTTTGGTTGCAATCAAAAGCGCCGCCATAATCTCAATGTCGATCCGGCTTTTTTCCAAATCCATCAAAAGTTTTTGGATTTTTTCCTCGCTCGCCTTTCCGTTTTTCAATTCATTCGCAAATTGTAGGATTATACCATGAGCTTTTCTGAGTAGCTCCGTCCAAATATCCGCCGGAATTTTTTATTCTTTGTTCTTGAAAATAATTCCGGCCAGACTTTCGCTTTTTTGTTGAGCCAAGTCAACAATACCGGATACTTTTTGAAAAATTTTCATCGCGTCCACTGAATCAATCTTTTCTCCTATCTTCAATATATTTTTCCCATTTTCAATATCAAATTCGCAAGTCAGGAATGTTTTTAAGCCGGAAAGCCCATATTTTTTAGTAAAATCTAACAATTGTTCTTTTTGTCCTTGCGTACTCAACTCAAAAGCGGCAGCGGCCAACCACTGTTGTTCCTTCCAACTAAGATTATGAATTCCAATGCCACTTTTTTGGGAAAATTCATCACTTATTTTTTGAAGATAATTATAATCACCCAATAAACTTACCCGTTCGGCATATTGCTCCGGCGATTCTTCTCTTTTTTTCTGGCTTTCCTTTGTTCGCAACCACGGACGAATCCTCTCGTTCATTTCTCTCTTATTCAAAAATGTTCTGGCGGAAAGTTCACTACTCGAACTGTTGGGAAATTTTTCTTGCACTTCCGCTTTTTTTTCTTCTTTTTCTTTTTCGCTCAGTAATGGAAAGATATATTTTATTTCCTCTTTACCATCAGTTCGCACTACTACTCCCACCGTTTCTCGATCAAGCAGAACGGTTTTGATGTTTTCTGTCGGATATTTTTTGCCTTCAAAGATAAAGCCCTCTCTGCCCAGATAATATTTAACCCCGCCATGGGAGAAAAAATTAGCTTCTCCTTTTTTCATTTCCTTTTTTTCTCGCAACAATTCTCCGCTCGACCCGGTTGCTATCACCCCAAAATCATCCATACGCAACATTCCATTAGCCAAAAGATGCGGGCATTCTTTCCGTAAAAATCGATGGATGGAAGATTTCATTTCCGTGAAAGAAAAATTGCCCATATTCTCCTCCAGCCAATCGATACTTAACGGACGATAAGCCTCTCTTTTTTTATCAAATACCAATAATTTTCCGTCCTTATTCCGCTTCGCGCCATATTCCCGATAAAGCTTGGTAGTTAAAGCAAATTCTTTCGGATTTATTTCCTCTCCATTTTTTGCTTGAAATTTAAAATTATTCCAAGATGTTTTCTTACTGATATCCCAAAAATTCAAATGATATTTTTTGGCCTTTAGCTTTTCTTCATTAAAAGATTCTTCTATGCTATCCGGAACATTGAAAAGTGGCGTGGCGACAATATCTTTTCCCCCCTCACTTTTTTGCTGATACTCCTGCGGAGTTACGACATACAAATCACGCAAAGCATCAAATAATTCTTGCTTGCTTGATCGTAAAGTAAGCCTAGCGATTTCACTTGCATCCGCTTTTTTTGTCTTTTTTTCATCTTTCAAGGAAATTTCTACCAAAAAACGTTCCACATCAAAAACAGCTAATTCATTTTCAAATTTCAAAATTCCGTCTTTTTCCAAAGCGGAAAAAACTTTTTCCCTCAAAGAATTGTTTTCTTTGTTTTCTAATCTATTTCCTGACACATTGAAATCAACTTTTTCATCCGCCTTTTTCTTGCTACCCACTGGCGTTTTGAAATAACCCTCTCCTTCTTCATATTTTCGCATAGTTCTAATCTTAATCTACTTATAGCCAATACTCATATTTTATACTATTTTAGGAAAAATAAAAAAGCCGTACATTGGGTGGTGACCAAATGACGGCTTTACGTTCGTGGTTGCGAACTGATTTTGCCCATCCTATTGCCGGGACCAGCTAGCAGGGATTCACGCGTTTACCGACTGCTTTGCGACCGTTTGAGACTAGCAAAAAAACTAGTGAGTCTAGGATTTTAGACCCCAACCGGGTCAAACTTGACTGGTTGCCATCGGCAAGGGCAACCTTCTGGCCCCGAGAGGGGACCAGAAGGATGATCCTGCATCGTATGTTCTACGATGCAGGACACTTCCTTTCACAAATGTGAAAGAAAATGCCCTTCTTACTACATACTCATGCTGGGGATCCTCCCAGCGAAGGCACAGACATTCGCCTGTACCTTCAATGACACCACTCCTAAAAAGGAATGGCATCAAAAAATTTAATTCTTCGGAGATCCACATTGATCCTCCCCTGCCCGACTTACGCTTCGGGTCCGAGCGTTTTTTTTGATTGTTTTTTCCGATCGCCATTTCAATTTTTGATTTTTTCAAAAACTCAAACGGCAACCGGAAATGTAAACAACCTTTTTTAAACAACTTTCTTTCTCAAATCACAAACTATTTTATGATCTGGGATAAAAGCAGGAGAAAGCGCTTGGTGGCGTGGTGCGCCGTCGGCGTTGCGTGCGCTCTCTCCTCTATTTTGTGGTTGGCCGGTTTTTGTCAAAGACTGGAGCCGGCTTTCTCCGTTTTATCTGATTCCGAGAAAAATCTTCTCGAAATCAGCACAGAAAGGCCTCGGGACATAGTCCCAAGCCTTCCATTGTGCTTCCCAATTACTGGTGCTATTGCACCAGTAATAAAACTTGGAAAGCGCTTCTTTTTTTGCCACTAGTTCCTCGACCGAGGAACCCATGGCGTCGAGGACTATTTGCATAGCCCTCCCTATATCCGCCCCGTACGCGTGCGCATACGAGTAGAGAACACTCGAATCATTCCGGATGTTCTCTTCTGGTCTGATCCATATGTGGCCGTTGGCCACAAAATAGATCAATTTTTCTTCAAATTTTTTTTTGCTCTCACAGAAATCCGTGAGAGCATTTCCATTCCAACCTTCCACTGGATCGCTCCAGTTTCCGGCTGACGCCCTTCCGAGAAACTCGAAAGGGTTTAATTTTATTTCCATTTCAACTCCCGTCCCATTTCTACCCCGCCAGACGTAGCGGCTAAAACATTTACCACTAATAAAACTTAGTGGTATCCGGTTATTGACCATCGGAACCGGAAATTCCTATCCCCATTTTAGCTGGGGAATACTGGGTCAGTTCGCATCATTGCTCGTAATGAGTGGCGAACCGAAAACTTATTCCCGGGGGACGAAGCGCTGATCCCCGGGTGTTTTTTTTGACTTTTCCCCAGAAAATTCCAGATTAAATGAATCCTAGATATTCGATGTCCATTATGGACATTAAATGTCTTTGTGCCCGGAATCTTTTGGGAAAAAGCCAAAGTATTTATTTTTTAACGAACTCTACGAACTAGCTCTTCTTTTCTAATTCACAAAAATGCCAGTGATAATTTACATTTAATTTTCGAAGAAGAGAGATTTTGACGAAAAATCAAATTATATTCTCATCACTAGCATTTTTCTAAAGATGATTCATAATCATCTCTAGCTCTCTTCTTTTTATTCGTAATCAAATGCACTTCTAGACTCTCTTCTATTGGAAAGCCTGCTTCCGATTTCAAAAATAAATTGAAACCGGAGACCACTTTCCATCTCGCGATGGCTCGCGAAATGTGAAACGAATTTGTTTGCCTTGTCCTAGCCAACCAATCCATAACCCTACAAAAAATTAATGGATTGCCTATCTCTCTCTACTAAGACTTTGGTATGCCTTTTCGTTTCTTGTGCCATTCAATGATCCTTTTCGTCTTGAACATCTTTTTTTCTTTCGAAAATTAGAAAATTTCAGGACAATCGTGATACATTATTTGATTGAAAGAACTTTGTTTTGTTAAGTGAAGATTCTCTCTTCTTCGATTGCCAATCTCTCTGGCAATTCATCTTAACAAGCAAGTATAGCATCTTTTAAGCTAACTGTCAATTATACTCGACTTATTTTGCTTATTTTTATTTTATAAATCCTAAATTGTTGACAATTTAAGCCATATTTGCTATACTTAACTTGTCGTCGCTTTTATTCGACATCTAGGCTTTTTTAGTCAATATCATGAACCTATCTGACCAACTAATCCAATTCGGGCTCAACAGAAACCAAGCAGAGACTTATCTGGCACTTTTGGAATTGGGACAATCCGGCGTTATTCCGCTTGCCAAAAAGACCGGCATCAAGCGGACGACACTCTATGACATCTTGGTGGAACTCGAGAAAAAACAACTGGTAGCGCAGACAAAAAAGGCCACAAGAAGGCTTTTTATTGCGCTTGAGCCATCGAATCTGGAGAAGGTTTTAGAAGAAAAACGCGAAAGACTAGAAAGTTTGATGCCGGCACTAAAAGCCCTGGTCAACACGACCGGAACCAAACCCGTAATCCGCTACTATGAAGGCTTGGAAGGCATCAAGGAAGTCTATCGTGACACCTTGAGTTATAGCGGAGAACTTTTGGCCTTTGTGGCGGAAAACATCTTTGACAAGCTAGGCAAGGAGTTTGCTGATGAGTATAAAACCAAGCGCAAAAAGGCTCAGATTGGCGTGCGCATTTTGGTGCCGGAAACACCGGAACTCAAAAAAGAGCTGGTTACGGTCAAGGAAGACTTGCGCATCTATCGCTTTGTCCCGAAAGAAAAATATCCCTTCACAATGGAAATGAATCTTTATGGCAACAAAATGGCGCTAATGTCCTTTCAAGAAGAATTGGGCGTGATCATTGAAAGCAATGAAATCAGCCAAAACCTGCGCTATCTTTTTGAGCTAGCATGGACTGGTGCTAAACCAAAAGGGGAAGAGGAAAATTATTGGTAATTTATGCTATAATTCATTAAATCTTTAGCTTAATCATATGTCTGACAATAAACCCAAAAAACTCGTTCTTATCGACGGCAATGCTATCATTCATCGGTCATACCACGCTCTTCCGCCGTTCACCACTAAAAATGGCGAATTAGTGAATGCAGTCTATGGCTTTGCTTCGACTTTGCTTTCCATCATTTCAAAATTCGAACCGAAATATATCATCGCCACATTTGATTTGGCCGGTCCGACTTTTCGCCATATTGAATATGCAGATTATAAGGCTACTCGCGTGAAA
Source organism: bacterium (assembly GCA_021777675.1). Classification (GTDB taxonomy): domain Bacteria; phylum Patescibacteriota; class Minisyncoccia; order Moranbacterales; family UBA2206; genus UBA9630. Next base: position 34,414 of record JAJYDG010000001.1, read on the forward strand.
GCCGATGATGCGCTCTATGCTCAAATTCCTCGTGTTAAAGAAGTAACTGAAGCGTTTGGCATTCCAATCTATGCTGTTAGCGGTTTTGAAGCGGATGATGTAATTGGAACATTGGCAAAACAAGCGAAAGAAAATCATGCTGAGCTAGAAATCATTATTATTACAGGCGATATGGACACATTGCAACTCGTTGATGATGCGACTTTGGTCTACACAATGCGCCGAGGATTGACTGACGCCGTGCTCTATGGCAAAGCAGAAATTTTTGAACGCTATTCCTTGTTGCCAGAACAATTAACTGATTATAAGGGTCTTCGTGGTGATCCATCTGATAATATTCCCGGAGTGAAAGGGATCGGCGAGAAAACAGCTATCGAGCTTTTGAAAACTTATGGCACATTGGAAAATGTCTATGCCCATTTGAATGATATTAAAAAACCAGTGCGGGAAAAATTGGAAAAAGACAAAATAATTGCTATTCAGAGCAAAAAGCTTGCCACAATTTCTCGCGAAGTACCAGTCATGCTCGATTTGGAAAAAGCATTGACGAAAGATTTTAATAAAGAAAAACTGATTGCGCTTTTCACCCAGCTGAATTTTCATAGTCTCAAAAAGCGCTTGCTTGGAAACATTGGAGTGGCTAAATTAAATAAAGCCGGCGCTAAAAATATTTCTCCAAAACAGTCTGACGAAATCAAGGATTTTAAATTTGAAATAGCTGATAGTAAAAATTATCAAGCATTATTAGAAAATCTTGAAAGTCAAAAAGAGCTTTCCATAAAGCTAAAAACCAATGGTACGGCTGTGCACGCCAGTATGCTTTCCGGCATTGCTATTGGCTATAAAACGGGGCGCGCAGTCTATTTTGATTTGGAAAATAAAACAATATTTTTGCAAATAAAAACACTCCTGGAAAATTCGGAAACGGAAAAAATTTGCTTTGATCTCAAAAGCGATTTAGAAATTTTGCAAAATGCCGGTATTAATTTGGCTGGAAATTATTTTGATATCTTGCTTAGTAGTTATGTTTTGAGTCCGGGAAGAAAAATAACCCTGTCTGATTTGGTGGCGGAATTTTTACAAGAAGATTTGATTGAAGATTCCAAAAAAGGACAGCTAGGTCTCGAGATTGAAAGCGTTGAAGATTTGGCTAGGAAAAATTGCGCTGTAGCGGACTATATTTTTAAACTCAAAAATATTCACAAAGAAGAACTGGAAAAAATCAGCGCTCAACAAATTGAAAACAATAATTCACCAAAACATACCCTGAATAAGGTTTTTAGTGAAGTGGAAATTCCGCTTGCCAAGGTTTTAGCTCAAATGGAAATGCGCGGCATTAAATTAAACACCCTAATTTTCGCTGGCATTTCTGAAACGATAACCAAACGCATTGCCAAGCTTGAAGAAAACATCTATGCATTGTCCGGCACAACTTTTAATATTGCCTCTCCCAAACAACTCTCGGAAGTTTTGTTTGAAAAAATGCAATTGCCGATTGGAAATATCAAAAAAGGCAAATCCGGGGTTATTTCCACTGCTTCCGCGGAACTTGACAAATTGCGAGGTGAACACAAAATTATTGAAAAAATTGAAGAATACCGAGAAATTGCCAAACTCAAAAACACCTATCTTGATACGCTTCCCCAAATGGTCGATAAAAATTCACGTCTTCATTCCACTTTCAATCAAGCTATTACGGCAACCGGTCGACTCTCATCATCCGATCCGAATTTGCAAAATATTCCCGCACGTACTGATCTCGGACAGCTTTTACGCACCGCCTTTGTGGCAAAAGATGGTTATAAGCTGATTAGCGCCGATTATTCCCAGATTGATTTGCGTGTCGTGGCGCATGTGAGCGAAGATAAAAAAATGATCGAACTTTTTTTGAAAGGCGAAGATATTCATCGCGCCACGGCGGCTGAAATCAATAATCTTTCTCTTTCCCAGGTGACAGATAAAATTCGTCGTACTGCCAAGGAGTTAAATTTTGGCATCATTTATGGTATGGGTTCATTTGGCTTTTCTATGCGTGCCGGAATTTCGCGCGATGACGCTAAGAAATTTATTAATGCTTATTTTGAAAAATTTCAAGGTGTGGCAAAGTATATGCGTGAGATTCGTGAGTTTGCCAAAAAAAATGGCTATGTTGAAACAGAGATTGGCCGTCGTCGTTATATTCCGGAGATTAATTCTTCCAATTTTCAGTTGCAAAGTGCGGCTGAACGCATGGCAATTAATATGCCCATTCAAGGCTTAGCATCGGATATTATGAAAATTGCAATGCTTAATGTCGCTAAAGAATTTGAAAATAATGCCTCTGTTGCAATGCTTTTGCAAGTACATGATGAAATCATTTTGGAAGTGCGCGAGGACTTGGCAGAAGAAGCGGCGCAAAAAATCAAAAATATTCTTGAAAATGCCTACAAACTCAAGGTTCCTCTTGTGGCTAATATTTCGATCGGTGATAATTGGGGGGAATTGTAATTTTCTTGCTTATTTTTTTTAAAATTCAAATTTATGCCCGAACTTCCTGAAGTTGAAACAATCGTAAATGATCTAAATCAAAAAATTAAAGGTTTGATTATTTTGAAATTTTGGTCGGATTTTCCATCTGCCGTGAAAGGCGCAACGTTCAAAAAATTTCAAGCGGAAATGAAAAACAAAAAAATTCTCTGTGCTGAACGAGTGGGGAAAAATATTTTTTTGCGTCTTTCCGGTGGAAAATCGTTGCATATTCATTTGCGAATGACCGGACATCTTTTAGTAAAAAATCAAAATGCAAAATTCAAAAATCAAAATTATTTTGATGATAAAGTCAATCAATATATTCATCACATTTGGTATTTGAATAAAAATAAAACTCTGGAATTTTCCGATTTACGCAAATTTGCCACAATTCGCTCAATAGACACTAAAAATATGGAAAAATATCTGACAGAAAAAAAGATCGGGATTGATGCAATGAATGATAAATTTACAATAAAAAAATTCAATGAATTGCTTGATAAAAAACCAAAAATGCTAATCGGAATTTTTCTGCTTGATCAAGGCATAATCTCGGGTATTGGCAATATTTATCGCAGTGAAATTTTGTTTTCCGCCGGCGTTTTGCCGGAACGCGAAAATGAAACGCTCACTAAAGACGAGCGCAAAAAAATATTTTTAGCAATTAAAAAAATTCTAAAACTTGCCATTAAAATGCGTGGCACATCGGATAGCGATTATCGCGACTCGGATGGTGCGCCGGGACATTTTCAAGAGATGCTTAAAGTTTATCGTCGAGATAAGTTGCTTTGTCTCAAAAAATGCGGTGGAAAAATCTTGCGTAAAAAAATGGCGCAAAGAAGTGTTTTTTATTGTGAAAGATGCCAGAGATAAATCAAGCTAAGAGTGTCTTTAGACGACGAACTTCTTCTTTTAGTGCTCCATCATTTCCATATTCTCCATGATGTCTCGTATTGTCGCCATAGGTTTCTTTTTTTGCATCCAAATGAATATTTATCAGCATATCTGTCCCGTTCATTTTTACATACATATGAAATCTTGGATAACCGGCTGAGGCGAGTGGACGCACAAAACTCATCTCATTGCCTTCATATCTTTGAAATGAATAGCCAAGTCGGCGTAAATTATTTATAGGATTACCCATTATGTTTTTTACTTCTAATTGCATATGATTTTTAAAAATTTAAATTTGATTTTCTGTTGCTAAAATTACATTTTTCATTAACATTGCAATGGTCATTGGGCCAACTCCACCAGGAACGGGCGTGATATGGCTTGCTTTATTGTAAACATTAGCATAATCAACATCTCCCACTAGATCTCCTTTTGCGTTGCGACTAACTCCAATATCAACTATGACAGCATTTTGCTTTATCATATCAGCACAAATTAGCTTGGCATGTCCTGTGGCAGAAATTAAAATATCCGCTTGAGATGAAAATTTTTGCAAATTTTTTGTCTTGGAATTGCAAATCGTCACCGTTGCTCCGAGATTAATAAGCATTATTGCAAGTGGTTTTCCGACAATATTACTTCTTCCAATAATTACAATATGCTTTCCTTCAATTGAAATATCGCTTTTTTTTAGTAGCTCAATAACTCCTATTGGTGTGCAAGGCGAAAAACGTGTATCATTAACCATCATCCGTCCTATATTTTCCGGATTAAAACAATCCACATCTTTTTTTGAATCGATTAAATTAAAGATTTTCTTTGTATCAATTTGTTTTGGTAGAGGCAATTGGACTAAAATTCCATGGATTTTTTTATCTGCATTATATTGAAAAATCAATTTTTCCAATTTTTTTTGTGAAGTTTCCGACGGCATTTTTATAATTTGCGAATTTATTCCCAGCTCTTTTGCCACCCGTTCTTTGTTTTTAACATATATCTGCGAAGCATTATCATTTCCAATTAAAATCACAGCCAGCCCTGGTTTAATACCTTTTTTTGCCAAAGCTAAAACCCTGCTTTTCAGTTTTTTCTTAATTTCTTCTGAAATTTTTTTTCCGTCAATTATTTTTTCCATATATCTGATTATAGCATACCTAAAAAAAATTCTCGATTGTCAAGCTTGACAGCCAAGTGATATACTGGTTTATAGAATTAATTGCTCAGACAAATATTATGCCAACTCCCCTTTCTGATTTTATTCGCCCGACAACACTTGCTGATTTTTTTGGTCAGAAAAAGCTTGTTGAAAAAAACTCTTATCTTTTTCGTGCGATTGAAAGTGATAATATTCCGTCAATGATTCTTTGGGGTCCGCCCGGATCGGGAAAAACCACCCTTGCCCATATTATCGCCACTGTTACAAAATCAGAATTTCTCAAAATTAGCGCCGTTTCATCGGGTAAAAAAATACTTTTGGAAATCATTGCCAAAGCCAACGAGAACAATTTTCAAAATAAAAAAACAATTCTTTTTATCGATGAAATCCATCGCTGGAGCAAAGCTCAGCAAGATGTCCTTTTGCCATATGTCGAAAATGGCACAATTATTCTTATTGGCGCAACTACTGAAAATCCCAGCTTCGAGGTCAATTCAGCTTTAATTTCTCGCATGCGTGTTTTTGTCTTGGAAAAACTTAAACCAGATGATTTAGAAAAAATTATAAAGCGTGCTTTGGAAAAAATCAAATCTAAGAAAAAAATTAAAATAGCTTCTGACACGATAAAACTCCTTGCTAATCTTTCCAGCGGTGATGCTCGTATGGCGCTTAATACGCTAGAAGCTTGCGTCAATCAAGCAGTAAATATTACATCGGAACTTGTTCATGAAGTTTTGCAAAAATCGCATTTGTTTTATGATAAATCCGGTGAAGAGCATTATAATATTATTTCCGCTCTTCACAAATCAATGCGCGGTGGCGATCCGAATGCCTCAGTTTATTGGCTTGCTCGGATGATCGAAGGTGGTGAAGATCCGCTTTACATTGCTCGTCGCCTCATACGTTTCGCTAGTGAAGATATCGGTCTTGCCAATAACACAGCCATTGTTCTTGCCAATGCCACTTTCGATGCCTGCCATAAGCTAGGGCTCCCGGAGTGCAATGTTCATCTTACGCAATGCGTGATTTATATGGCAAAATCCAAAAAAGATATAACTGCCTATGGCGCTTATAGTAAAGCCAAAAAAGATGTGGAAAAATTTGGTAATCTCCCTGTTCCGCTTCACCTTAGAAATGCATCAACAAAATTGATGAAGGAGTTAGATTATGGCAGAAACTATAAATATACCCCGCTTGAGGATAGTGCCGAACAAAATTATTTTCCGGATGAATTGAAAGATTCTAATTATTTATAAAAGATTTTTTGTTTTTATTATCTGATAATTTTATTTTTAACATCCGATAGGGTTCTTTCCACCGTTTTATTTTTTTTTAATTCTAAAATTTTTACCATTATTTCGTTAACATCAGGCGCTAATTTAGGAGATTTGCTTAAAAAAATACGTATTGTTTTTATGTTTACTTTTTTTTCGATATATTTTGCCAAAATTGCGTACCACAAAACAAATGTTTTTCTGTCGACTAGATTATTTAATTCAACAAATGGTGGATTGCGAAAATAACCAGATAATTTCTCCCAATTATCATATTCATCATATAAAAGTTCATCTTCCAATAATTTCGCCGGACGACCGTCTAACTCGGTTGTTTTTTGCAGTTTATAAAAACCATACTCATTAAGAATTTCTTCGCGTCGCATATCGCAGTAAAGATGAAACTTCCAGCCAGCTTCAAAAGAAGTTAATCCGGAAAAATTCAAATCGATGCAGTTAAATTTGAGATGCGTATCTTTTCTTTTAATCTTTGAGTCAATAACGCGAATATCCGGAAAAACCACACCTAAAATAAATTCATCCCTATTTATTTTATGGTTGCCTTCTATTTTTTTCTCATCAAGAAAATCATCGATAATCTTTCCATTTTCAATTGAATCAAAATATTTTTTTGCATAAACAATATGCGCTATCTGTGAAGCCATTTGTTTTAATTTTATTTTTTTTCAAAACCTTATTAAACTTTGTGTTTTTTCTTAATTAAGCCCTCTTCTTTTTTTTGTTCTGCTTTAATTTTCTCCTCCGCCATCTTGCGCAAATCTTCCACTTTGCTTTTCGTTAACTCTTTTGCCAACTCGATCAGCTTCTCTTTTATATTTTGTGTTGGGTCATCAATTACCTGTGAAAGTAATACAGCTAAAATTGCCCCAATTTTTGGCCCCGGTTCCACGCCCAGTTCGGACATCAGATCATTGCCATTCAATTTTAGTTGTTTCACTGAAATTGGATCATGCGAAACTTTTTCTACCATAAATTGAAAATGACGCAACTTATAGGGCACTGCTTTTGGCACACCGCTTCCCAGTCGATCGGCAATGCGCACATCAATGAGGTCGCTAATATTTTCCAAACCGATTTTTTGTACCACACGGCGTACGCCTGATTCGCCAACCTCATCGACATTGTAATAAAACATGTGGTTGCGCACAAGAAGGGTTGTTTTATTGGTTATTTCTCTTGAAAACTTCAAGCGCTCCAAAATATTTTTTGCTATTCGTTCCCCAATATATTCATGATTATAAAATGTTGCATTTTCCCCTTCCCCTCTTTTTGCTTGTGGTTTTCCTATGTCATGAAGAAACGCCGCCAAACGTACCTCTAATTTTTTTGATGGACATTTTTCCAAAGATGCCACAAGATGCTTATAAACCGTATTATACGGACCATGATAATGGTGATGGCTTTGCATCACATTAATTCCATTTTCGATTTCCGGCAAAATAATTTTCAAAATTCCCGCTTCTTGCAAAAGTTCAATGCCTTTAGCTGGAGCAGGCGATAAAATAATTTTCACGAATTCATCTCGAATACGTTCTGGCGAAATGTGTTTTAAATTTTCGGCGTTCTTTCTAATTGCGGATAAGGTTTTTTCTTCAATCGCAAAACCAAACACAACCGAAAAACGGATTGCTCGCATAATTCTAAGCGCATCCTCACCAAACCTTTCATTAGCATCGCCTACTGCCCGGATTAATTTATTTTTTAAATCTTTTTGTCCGCTATATAAATCAACGATTTCAACTTCCTTATTTTTTACCACCTTTAAAGCAATGGCGTTAATCGTAAAATCACGTCTAGATAAATCCTCCCTCAAAGTTTTGGCAAATTTCACCTCATCCGGGTGTCTTTTGTCAGAATATTTTGATTCGATGCGATAAGTTGTAATTTCAACAATAGTTGTTATTTTATTGTTATCCACAGCTTCTCCCCTGATTTTAACACCAACTGTTCCAAATTTATTTTCATAGACTGAATCAGGAAAAAGATGCCGGATATTTTTAGGCTGTGCGTTTGTGGCAATATCCCAATCTTTTGGTGTCAATCCTAGTAATAAATCACGCACGCATCCGCCAACAAGATAAGCTTCAAAAGATGATTTTTCCAGCTCCTTCATCACCAAAAGGATATGCATGGGAATGTTAAAATTTAAATCTTTTTCTTTTTGCATACTGATATTCTAACAAAAAAAATCTGAAATAGCGAATTTATTTTTCTCGACAGCTTATTTTTATCGTGCTAATATATCTATGCAAACTGGACATGGTCTAGATTTTGTGTGTTTTTATGTAAAATATTTGCTAATTTCTATTCAAAAATAAACCTATGAATATACAATATTATGGTCATTCTTGCTTTAAAATAACCATTAAACCGGCAGGCAGAGGACAAGAAGAAGTAAGTTTATTTATTGATCCGTTTGATAAAGCTGTTGGTCTTCGTCCTCCACAGGGACAAGCTGATATTGCTCTAATTTCTCACCATCATCATGATCACGATAATGTGGAAGCACTCAAGGGTGACCCGCGAATTATTGATTTGCCGGGAGAATATTCCATTAAGGGCGTGAATATTATAGGTATTCAAGCATATCATGATTCTGTTTTAGGTAAAGAAAGAGGTGCAAATACTATCTATGTGATTGATAGCGAGGATATAAGAGTTTGCCACTTAGGAGACTTGGGACACGATCTTAATGAAAAACAATTGGAAAAAATTGGCAGTGTTAATGTGTTAATGGTTCCAATTGGAGGAAGATATACGCTTGATCATAAAAAAGCGATTGAAAATATTAAAAAAATTGAACCGAACATTATTATCCCAATGCATTTCAGGCTGAAAAATTCTACTGCTGATATTGACGATGAAAAAGATTTCTGCTTAGAAATAGGAAATTGTTTAGCGGAAAGACCGTCCAAATTAAATTTAAAAAGTAAAGATTTTGAAAATAAAAGTATGCAAGCGATCGTAATGAATATTGAGTGATTTGTTTAAATAGGACAAAAATAAGAAAATTTTGAAATGAATTGTTTATTTAAAATTGAGCGAAAAATTGAAGAAATAAGAGAAAAGCCGGAGCATATTCGAGTGCGTTATATCTATGGAATAATAGTTGTTTTTATGGTTTTTGTTGTTGTTTTGTGGTTTTTTTCATTTTTTACGAATACAAGACAAAATGATGCAGTTAGTAAATTAAATGCCCAAAAAATTATAAATGATTTTCAGGTGCAAAAAAAATCATTGCAAGATATTGAAAATGCTGCCAAAAATTCAATAAACAGCTTAAATAATGTTTCTCCGCAAGCAAGCACTAACACAGCTCCGACACCAACAAATTAGGAATTAGGCCTTTTGTTGGTTTTTTAATTCTTAAACTAGAATCATATCAAAATGGAAATGAAGATTGAACTGGAAAATATCCAGTCGCAAGAAATAACAAAAGAAATCCAACAATCATATTTGGATTATGCGATGAGCGTAATTGTTGCACGTGCGCTTCCCGATGTACGCGATGGAATGAAGCCGGTGCATAGAAGAATTCTTTATTCTATGTGGAATACTGGTCTTCGCGCTAATGCAAAGTTTCGAAAATCAGCAACGGTGGTTGGAGAGGTTTTGGGAAAATACCATCCACATGGTGATGCGGCTGTTTATGAATCAATGGTGCGCATGGCGCAAGATTTTTCTTTACGCTACCCCCTGGTTAAAGGGCAAGGAAACTTTGGCTCGATGGATGGAGATGGTGCGGCAGCTTATCGTTACACGGAAGCCAAATTATCTGCGATTGCTGAAGAAATGCTTATTGATATTGAAAAAAATACCGTGGATTTTGTTCCTAATTTTGACGGACAACACAAAGAACCGACCGTTTTACCATCCAATCTCCCGCAATTACTCCTCAATGGATCAATGGGTATTGCTGTTGGCATGGCTACTAATATTCCGCCACATAATCTCGGTGAATTGGTTGATGGTATTAATCATCTAATTGATAATCCCGATGCAACAATCGAAGATTTGTGTGAATTTGTAAAAGGTCCTGATTTTCCAACCGGTGGAATTATTTACAATAAAAAAGATATCATTGAAGCCTATAAAACCGGTCGCGGAAAGATTTTAACTCGTGCTAAAGCTGATATTCATGAAACTAAGGCTGGCGCTTTTCAGATTATTATCACTGAAATGACTTACGCTACAAACAAATCAACCATGATTGAAAGAATGGCGGATCTTGTTAAGGAAGGGAAAATTGTGGGTATCCGTGATATTCGTGATGAGTCAGATAAGGATGGTGTTCGTCTTGTAATTGAGCTGAAAAAAGATGCCTATCCGCAAAAAGTGCTTAATAAATTATTTGAATTAACGGATCTTCAAAAAAATTTCGGAGTCAATATGTTGGCTTTGGTTGATGGAATCGAGCCAACTGTTTTGAATATAAAATCCATTTTTGAGTACTACATAAAACATCGCAAAGAAGTTATTACTCGTCGTACCAAATTTGATTTGGAAAAAGCCAAAGATCGTGCGCATATTTTGGAAGGTCTAAAAAAAGCGTTGGATTTTATTGATGCTGTTATTGATACGATCAGAAAATCAAAAACAAAAGAAGAAGCGCATATAAATCTAATAAAAAGATTTGAATTTTCCGAAAAACAAGCAACAGCCATATTGGAAATGCGCTTGCAAACATTGGCGGGACTTGAAAGAAAGAAAATCGAAGATGAATTAGCTGAAAAATTAAAACTAATCGCCCAATTAGAAGCAATTCTTAAAAGTGAAAAAAAGATTTTTTCTATAATCAAGGATGAACTTACGCGAATCAAAGAAAAGTTTGGAGATGAAAGACGTACGAGAATAATAAAATCGGGACTAACCGAGTTTCGTCAAGAAGATTTAATACCAAACGAAGAGGCAATCATAACAATTTCAAAGGAAGGCTATATTAAACGAATGAATCCGACCGTCTATAAAGTTCAAAAACGTGGAGGAAAGGGCGTGATTGGTGCTTCAATTAAAGAAGGAGATGAAGTAGAAAAATTGCTTGGTGTGATGACGCATGATAATCTTTTGTTTTTTACTAATAATGGAAAAGTATTTCAAACAAAATCTTATGAAATACCGGAATCATCTCGCACATCCAAGGGCCAATCAATTGTAAATTTTTTGCAACTTTCTCAAGAAGAAAAAGTAACCGCCATTATTGCATTCAATAAGGATGATAGCTATAAGTATCTCTTTATGGCGACCGAAATGGGTACAGTTAAAAAAACCACACTTGAAGAATTTGAAAATGTTCGTCGCTCTGGTCTTATTGCCATTAAGCTTGACAAGGGAGATGCTTTACGCTGGGTTTGTGCAACAACAGGAACGGATGAGGTGCTCATTTCCAGTGCGCTTGGACAAGCAATTCATTTCAAAGAAAGTGATGTGAGATCGATGGGTCGTTCAGCAACGGGTGTGCGTGGAATCAAATTGAAAAAAGCAGATGCAGTTATTGGAATGGATATTTTGCCTAAAGGACAAAAAGGAAATCAGTTGCTTGTTATTACTGAAAATGGTTATGGAAAAAGATCAGAAATTAAATATTATAAAATTCAAAAGCGTGGCGGATCCGGAATAAAAACCGCTTCAATTACTTCGAAAACCGGAAAATTAGTTGGAGCTAATATTGTTAATTCTGAAAATGATCTTGAAGATGATTTAATTCTAACTTCAGAAAAAGGTCAAATTATTCGCATTCCGCTGAAAAGCATTTCTTTGCTTGGTCGCGCAACGCAAGGAGTGAGAGTGATGCGACCACAAACAGGAGGTAGGGTTTCTGCCACCACTAAGCTATAAAAGTTTAATAATTTCTTATATTAAAAAAAGAGCGGGTCACAAACTCGTTCTTTTTTAATGATTAATTGTGAGTGATTAATAACGATAAAAATATTATAAAATAAAAATGATAATTAGTCAAGTAGTTTTTATGTTTTTATTTTATGTTTTTAGAATTTTTTATTTTATTCATCGGCTCAATATGAAATAATTTCCATAAAAACAAAATAAACAAAACCAATCCAATGATTCCCCATTCCGACCAAATCAAGAGAAAGATGTTATGTACCGGTTGATATTGCCAAGTCTCTAAATTGGGAAATGTTTTTGTGGCGTTTGTAATAAATTGTCCCTCACCTATCCCAATAAGAGGGCTATTTAAAATGGTTTGCTTTGAAATAAAAAAATAGAGGTATCTTTCATTGAGTGATTTGATGAATAGTGTGTAAAAGTCCACTTTAAGAAAGTGTAAGATGAAAAAGGCCGTTCCAAGTAATGTTATTAGTAATAATGTGAGTTTAAAAGGCTTTATTTTTGCCATGATAACACTTTTATATTTAGCGGACAGTGTTTCACGTGAAACATTTACATATAAAATGGCTAACAATAAAGCTAGTATTGCTGATTTTGAAAAACTTAATATAAGTGCAAATATTTCTATTACTAAGATGATGTAAATAAAAAAAGATGTTTTTCTTTGTTTCACGTGAAACAAATTTCTATACAGGATTGTTAGCATAATTAAGAAAAATAAAAAACCTGCAAAAATATTTGGATGAGGAAATAAACCATATGCACGAATTAAGGGATGCTGATTAACGATTATTTTGGCCACGCCGGCAATTTTTTCACTGATTAAGCTTTCTTTTAGCCAAAATAATCCCAAAGAACTTTGTCTGAAAAATTGAATTATTCCAATAATTGCTTGCGATGTTCCCATAAAGATAAATAAATTTATAAAAGCGAAAAATGGAATAGTATTGTATTTAGTTATTCTATTGCTATTTAACAATTGATTATTTGAATCTTTAGTGGGTATTTTTAGGTAGGAACCATTGGCGTTTTTGTTTTTAGCATATAAAAAATTGCCAAAAAGAACACCCATTGTCATCCAAAACAGAATCTGACCTTGCCAAATGTCCCATAAATAATGGTCAAATAGGCCAATAAATAAAAGCCCAAATAAGATTGCGCGAAAAAACAAATGTATTTTTGAGATAATTAATTTTTCTTGCTCGAAATTTTCTAAACTTGTTTCACGTGAAACAAGTTGGTTTTTATGCTCATTTAGATTGATTGGAAACTCTTGTTTATTCGTGAGGATGGATTTTTTCTTGATAGACATCCAGCAATAAGGAAAAAATCTTAGTGTTACATAAAGAAAAAGAAGATATAATTCAAAGAATTTACCTGATCTGTAGAGACTGATTATTTTGTTTTCAGACCAAAAAGCAGAAAATAGTGACCAGAAAAACAAAACTAATGGAATAAAAAAAATGTTTAAATTAAGAGCGTTATTTCTTTTTTTCCAATAAGTAAAAAAAGACGATGCTTTTATTGACAAATATGACTTTTCATTGTTTAATATTAAAACGATCCATGGTAATATTGTGAAAAATAAAAACAAATCAGAAAGGTAGATGTATGTCCCATTATATTCATTGAAAGTGTTTTTTATGGGAAGAAACCAAACAACCTTTCGTATTTCGAGAGAAAATGTTAATAAAAAAAGATAAAAAAAACATAAATCAATTGGACAATTCCATTTTGTCCTTTTTTGTTTTTTTTGAGTAAAAGAAAAATTGAAAAGCATATGTTTTTTAAATAGAAGCTTCTTATAGTGTAATGTTTTTTATTTTTGCTCGCAAATGTATGGAAAAAATTGACCGAAGATTTGCTAACTGATATTATTGATTCGGAGTTTGAGAATTTTTTTGCAAAACAATGGGCCCGTAGCTTAGTTGGTAGAGCGCTTCCATGGCATGGAAGAGGTCAGGAGTCCGAGTCTCCTCGGGTCCACCTTAAAATTAAAAAATAAACCGCAAAAAGATCATTTTCTCTCCATAGCTCAATGGATAGAGCAAATCCGTCCTAAGGATGAGATGTAGGTTCGATTCCTACTGGGGAGACGAAAAAAAATATGTTTGTATGAACTTGCCAAAATAAAGAATATCTGCTAATCTGCAAAAGTAGTGAATGGGCGAAGAATAACTATTAAGAAAATAGAATAGGAAAATGCTTTAATTTTCTTCTTTGAAACTTCTTGATAATTTTTTTCGAGAATTTTTTTGTTTGTAGAGCGCATTAATTATTAAAGATAAAACGGTTTTGCGCGAACCGAGAAATAATTTTAAGTAATATGAGTGATATTTTAACGAAATTGGCAAGCGAAGTTGATAAATTGTCAGAGAGAAAAGTAAAAAGCGGAAGTGTTAAAAATAAAAAAGTTTTGAATGTAGTAAGCAAAATAGCTGACAAGCAGTCAATCATGGATAAGCTGTTATCGGAAAATGTGGTTGAATTTCCTTCTGTAGGGGAAACTCTAATTGGAAAAGTTATTGATGTGTCATCAAGTGAAATGTATTTAGATCTTGGTCCTTTTGGGACAGGGTTGGTTATGGGAAAGGAAATTAAGGATGGGATGGGGACGCAAAAAATAAAAATCGGGGATATCGTGTCGGCAACCATAACAGATATGGAAAATGAAGAAGGATATATAGAGTTGTCTATTCGTGAAGCGTCTTATGAAAAAGCGTGGGATGATATTGAAAGAAAAAAAGAAATTCAAGAGAAGATTAAAACTAAAGTTATTAATGCAAATAAAGGCGGTTTGCTAATTGAAATCAATGGAATAGCAGGTTTTTTACCAGTTTCTCAGCTTTCCAGTCAAAATTATCCTCGCGTGGAAGATGGTGATAAAAATAAAATTCTTAATTTGCTTAAAAAATTAGTTGGTAAAGAATTGGAAGTCTGTATTTTGGATATTGATCGAGAAGCGGAAAAATTAATTGCCAGCGAAAAAATAGCTCAAAGCGAAAAAGATAAAGAGGTTATTTCTAGTTTTAAAGTTGGGGATGTTGTTTCCGGAGAGGTTAGCGGAGTGGTTGATTTTGGGGCTTTTGTGAAATTTCCGCAGAAATCGCAAAATAATAGCGAGGAGAAGAAGATAGAGGGGTTGGTGCATATTTCTGAATTAGCCTGGCAATTAATTGAAAATCCACGTGTGATTGTCAAGGTCGGCGATAAAGTTGATGCAAAAATTATCGGTATTGATAATGACAAAATTTCATTATCAATACGTGCGTTACAAACGGATCCATGGGGTGATGTTGCAAAAAAATATAATATTGGAGATGTTGTCAAAGGGAAGGTGCATAAAATAAATCATTTTGGTGCGTTTGTTTATCTCGATCAAGATATTCATGGATTAGCACATATTAGCGAAATGCTGGAAACTTATTCAGGAAAAAATATCAACGAGCTTATTAAGGTCGGAGAAGAATATAGCTGGAAAATTCTTTCAATAGAAGCGAGAGATCATCGTATGGGCTTGGTTTTGGTTAATGAAAAAGATAATTCTTCCAAAATTAATGATCAGTCAAAAGTTAAAAAAGAAAAAAAGGAAAAAATAAGTGAAAAGAAGGTTGTTAAAAAAGAAGAAAAGCAGAAAAAAGCAGAAAAAAAATCGGTTGATAAAGAATAACCTATTTTTTTAAAAATATGTCAAAAATATTTATTATTTCCGGACCATCCGGTGCGGGAGAGGATAGTATTATTTCTGGTTTGCGCAATAAGTTTTCTATTGAAAGAATAATTACTACCACTACGCGAAAAATGCGCGAAGGAGAATCTCAGGGAGAGCCATATTATTTTGTTACAAAAGAAGATTTTGAAAGAAAAATAGAACAAGATGAATTGGCGGAATGGGCGCAAGAATACAATGCTAATTTTTATGGCGTTACTAAGAAAGAGTTGAAAAGAGTTATGGATTGTCCAAGAATCGGTCTTTGGAAGATAGAATACAAAGGCGTGATGACAGCCAAAAAACAATTTCCAGAAATTAAATCTATTTATATCGCGCCGCCATCTTTAGAGATTTTGAGAAAAAGAATTAAACAACGCGATCCGTTTATTACGGAAGAATATTTAAATGCTCGAATGGAATATACTCGCGAATGGATAAAGTATGAATATATTTATGATTACAAGGTCATAAACGAAGAAGGTAAATTAAATGAGGCAATTGAAAAAGTTGCAAATATTATAGAAAAAAATCTTTAACTAAAACATGGTTGCGTTTGTTAAAAAGGTTCAAAACGATATCTCGGAATATGCTTTTTTAAAAAAGGATCGCAAGTTTGTTTTGGGGGTTTCCGGTGGTCCGGATAGTTCGGTTATGCTGGATGTTTTTTTAAAGTTAAAGCAAAAATATTCCCTAGAGTTGATTATTGCGCATGTAAATTACAATCTTCGTGGTGACGATAGTGAAAAAGATGAAGAATTTGTTAGAAAACTTGCCCGAAAAAATGGATTGCCAATAGCCGTATTAAAGCTTAAAAAAAATCAAAAAAAAGCCATTTCAGAAGAGAAATTACGAAATATTCGCTATACTTTTTTTGAAGAAGTTCGCATGAAGCATGGTTTTGATTTTATTTCTGTTGGGCATACGCTTGATGATCAAGCGGAAACTGTTTTGATGCGATTGATTCGAGGATCGGGATTGAAGGGGTTGCGGGCAATGCAAATTAAAAATGGAAAAATTATTCGCCCAATGCTTAATATTAGTCGGAAAGAAATTTTAGAATATATTAAAGAAAATAAATTAAAATACAGAATTGATAAGAGCAATAATGAAACAGTTTTTTTTAGAAATAAAATCAGAAATGATTTAATTCCTCAAATTGAAAAAAAATACAACCCTAAAATTAAAGGAAATCTTGCTAACATGGCGAAATTTTTTTCGGAAGACTTTGCGGCAATTGAATATTTTGTTGATGATTTGTGGAAAAAAGAAGCGGTTTGGGGGGTGGAAAAAATTTTAAAATTGCCTCTGGCAATGCAAAAAAGAATTTTGGAAAAAATTTTATTAAAAAAAAATCCCAAATTGCAACTTGCTGATTTTTCCCAAATAGATAGTTTTATTAGGGCTTTGCATAGTGTTAAGGGAAAAAATCAAAGCGTGATTTGTGCAAATTTGAAAATGATACGCAAAGGTGATAAGATTGATGTGCGTTTTGTGAATTAACTCGAATTTTGTTTTTTTGTCATAATTATTTAAAAGTGTTTTATTATGAAAAATTTATTGAAAAATATTAGCATCGTTCTTCTTGTTTTCCTTTTTATAGCGGGAATTGCGACGCTTCTTGGATCTCCGGAGAAAAAACCGGAAGATGTTTCTCTTTCTGCATTGGTTTCGCAGATAAATAATCAACAAATAAAAGAAATCTCAGTAAGCAGTGATGATTTGGCAATAACAACCCAAGATGGAAAAACAGAGAAGGCAATTAAGGAGAAAGAATCGGGCATAATTGAAACATTAAAAAATTATGGTGTTGATCAGGAAAAACTTAAAAATGTCAATATAATCGTTAAAGGAGATTCGGCTTCCAACGTTTGGATTGGAACAATATTGCCTTTTCTTTTGCCTTTTCTCTTGATTGCCGGATTTATTTGGTTTATGCTTCGTCAAGCTCAAAGAGGCAATAATCAAGCACTTTCCTTTGGTATGTCCAAAGCGCGCGTGCTTGATCCAAAAGATAAAAAAAATCGCATTGTTTTTGCTAATGTTGCCGGAGCAAAAGAAGCCAAAGAAGAATTATATGAGATAGTGGAGTTTTTAAAGAATCCTAAGAAATTTTTAAGCTTGGGAGCTAAAATTCCCAAAGGCGTTTTGCTTTTAGGTTCTCCCGGGACTGGCAAGACTTTGATTGCCAAGGCTGTGGCAGGAGAAGCGAATGTGCCATTTTTTAATATTTCCGGTTCGGAATTTGTGGAAATGTTTGTTGGAGTTGGAGCGAGTCGGGTAAGAGATCTTTTTAAGCAAGCTAAAAAAAATTCTCCAGCAATTGTTTTTATTGATGAGATTGATGCTGTCGGTCGTCATCGTGGCGCAGGGCTTGGCGGAGGGCATGATGAAAGAGAACAGACACTTAATCAAATTTTGGTTGAAATGGATGGTTTTGATACTAATGTTAATGTGATTGTTATTGCGGCGACAAATCGTCCAGATGTTCTTGATCCGGCCCTGCTTCGTCCTGGTCGTTTTGACCGGCGTGTTGTTATGGACTTGCCCGACATTGAGGAAAGAAAGGCTATTTTGGAAATTCATGCCAAAAATAAACCACTTGCCAAAGGAATAAATTTGCGTGTAATAGCGCAAAGAACGCCAGGATTTTCCGGTGCTGACCTTTCTAACTTGTTAAATGAAGCAGCTATTCTTTCTGCTAGAAGAGGAAAAAAAATTATTGAAATGCCTGAATTAACAGATTCAATTGAGAAGGTGATTCTTGGACCGGAAAGAAAAAGCCGACGAATAGATGAGGATGAGAAGAAAATTATCGCTTATCATGAAGCAGGTCATGCGCTTATCGCCTCTAACTTAAAACATGCCGATCCAGTTCAAAAGGTTTCTATTATTTCACGAGGAAATGCTGGTGGATATACGCTAAATGCCCCAACAAAAGATAAAAGTTTGCATTCGCGCAACTATTTTATCGATGAATTATCAGTATTTTTAGGAGGGTATATTAGTGAAAAAATTACTTTTAACGATGTTACTACTGGCGCTTCTAATGATTTGGAGCGGGCAACAGCAATTGCTAGAAATCTAGTTACGCGTTATGGAATGAGTGATCTTGGACCAAGAACATTCGGACATAAGGAAGAGCTGGTTTTCCTAGGAAAAGAAATGCACGAAGAGAAGAATTATTCAGAAGAAACATCACGAGAAATTGATCGACAGGTAACGAAATTTATTAATAATGCTTATTCTGTTGCGGAAAAGATTATATTGGAAAAAAGGGAATTGCTTGACATTATTTCAAATACGCTCTTGGAAAAAGAAACCATTGAACAGGCCGAATTTAATAAAATAGTTGGAATTGCAGAAGAGGAAGCGGAAATGAAAGCTAAAGAATAGAAAGAAATTGGCATAAAATGATAAATAAAAAACAATGAGTGATAAAAAAATAGTGTCAAAAATAGATTATTTGGAGATATTTTCCGATGCTTTTAGAATTGTTCTGAAAAACCGTTTTTTATGGTGGTTTGGTTTTTTTCTAGTCATAAATGTTGTTTTTGATCCTAATTATATCCAAAATGAAAATATTAAAAGAATTTTTTTAGGTGCATTTCTCTCGAAAAAAATAGCATTAACATCTGTTGCTGCAATGATATCTTCAATTATTTTTTTTATATCATTAATTCTATTGCTTATTGCTAAAGGAGCATTAATGAAGACTACTCAACATATACTTGAAAAAAAAGCGACTTCCTTTGTTCATAGTTGGAAAGAAGGAAAAAAATATTTTTGGATTAATTTCAAGATTAGTTTTTTTTCTTCGGTGGTTTTCTTTTTTTGCATTTTTATTCTATGGATTCCTGTTTTAACAGCTTTTTATCCGGGAACACATTTTATTGCTATTGCTTTAGCGATTTTGGCAATTTTGATCAGTATCCCATTACTTGTTTTATATAAATTTATTCAAACCTATGCTTGTTTTTATGCAACACTGGCAAATTTAAATATCTGGTTGGCGTTAGAAAATGCTTATGCGTTGTTTAAAAAAAATATTTTTAATAGTCTTATTATGCTTTTGTCGATTATTATACTAGAATTTTTTTCCTTTTTAGCTGTTATTATTGTTTCAATACCGTTTATTTTCGTTTTTCGCTTAATGGAGATTATTTTTTATTCCGCTATGTATAAAAATAGCACGTCGATTGTTTATTCTGTTGCAATAATCTTGTTTGCTTTAAGTATTTTTGTGTTTTATTCTATATTTAGTGCTGTTTTGCAGGTTGCTTGGACTTTGTTTTTTTATGAAATTGCTGCACAAAAAAAAGAAAAGAAAATAGAAGAGTCCATCTTGGAGTCGGAAGGTCAACTTAATGAACCGATAGTGGTCAATTCTGTGAAAACTATTAAGACGACGGATAACGATTTTGACGAGAACAATAAATGTTAGTAAACTTATTTTATAAATGCTTTTTTAAAACTTGGTTGCTTAGCTCAGTTGGTTAGAGCGTCACATTGACATTGTGAAGGTCAGTGGTTCGAGTCCACTAGCGACCACAAAAAACGGGACCATAGCTCAGCGGTAGAGCAGGGGACTCATAATCTCTTGGTCGCTGGTTCGAATCCAGCTGGTCCCACCAAAATACTATTTTTTTCTTTTTGAATGAAATGTTTGGTGTATTTCTTTTAATCGCTTGTTGGTAACGTGTGTATAAACTTGCGTCGTTGTAATAGATGAATGTCCAAGCATTGCTTGCACACTACGGATATCCGCTCCATTGGCAAGCAAATCTGTGGCAAAAGAATGCCTTAGTGTGTGAGGATGAACGTCTTTTATTATCCCTGCTTTTTTGGCATATTTTTTTACTATTCTTTGAATTGATCTTGAGGTTAATCTTAAGTTATCCACAGTTTTTTCACCAGCTTTTTTCTTAAGTTGAGACAATCCAGTATAATCTCTTATGAAAAGCGCTTGATCAAAATCAGTTCTTTTTTCTAAGTAATTTTTAATAGCAACGGCTGCATCATCGGAGATGAAAACCACGCGCAATTTATCTCCTTTTCCGCGTACACTTAATTCGCGTGATTTTAAATCTATTTTTTCTTTGTTGATATTTACCAATTCGGAAACACGGAGACCGGCGGAAAACAGTAGTTCTAATATTGCTAAATCGCGCAATGATTTGATATCCTTTCCATTTGCTTCAGCCAAAATTCGTTCAACTTCTTCAATTGTCAAAAATTCTACTTCTCGTGATTCGTTTTTGCTGATTTCAATTTTTTCCGCTTGTAATGACGATATGTCTTTCTTGGCTAAAAATTTCAAAAAACTGCGTATGGCGATAATATAAAAACCTTGGGTAACTCTTTTCAGTTTTTTTTTATCTTTAGCTTCATATCGATTAAGATAAATTCTAAAATTTCCGATAAGCTCGGCTGTTATTTGTTCAGGAGCGTCTATTTTTGCCCAATCCAAAAATCGATCGAGATAGTGATCGTAATTTTCAATGGTTTTTTGAGAGCGACCTCGTTCAATTTCCATATATTCTAAAAAACGGGTCTTTAATTTTCTGATTTGCATAGTTTTATTCTATACCAAAAACGCAATTGACAAAAATACTGAAATAGCCTATACTATCTTCCAGATAAAAATTAAGGTTTTAGTTTTGAGATTTGATCGATTTAGCGATTAAGAAAGGGTTAAATTCTCACTGAAACCACCTGAAAGGTTAATTGTATTAGTAATCTAATTCAAAAAACACAGAACACTTTTTTTTGTCGGAAAAATCTAAAGAATATAATTACCACGACTCATCGAGCGCAAATGAGAGTGGTTTTTTTTATAAAAAAACATCGCACAATAAAAATTTTGCATATTTTTAGAAATTATGCTTCTTTTATTGTTGTCATTTCCTGTTCCGTGCTTGTTTCAGCTACAAATCTTTCCGCCGGACGCGGATCAAGCGGTTTTTTATTTGGCTATTTCGAAAATAATGATGACTATTCTAATCCATTGAAAAATAAAATATTTTTAAATTCAAACAAGAGGACTTCTTTGGCGCTAGCGCCTTTAGCTGAGGCCAAGACTGTTCCTGATCCATCGCTTATGAACAGTAATAAAGATTCTTCGGATCCGTTGCCTATGGATGGAAAAGCATTGGCATCAGTAAATAGTCCCGTATTGAAAGATCCGGAAGTTGATGGGGGTGTGGCTATCTATGAAGTAAAACAAGGTGATACTGTAAGCTCAATAGCCGCAACGAATCATATTAGTGTGAATACAATTCTTTGGGCTAATGCATTGGATAATGTCGATTCAATTATGCCGGGAGATAAATTATTTATCCTACCTCTTTCCGGACTTTCCTATACTGTAAAGAAAGGAGATAATATTGATAGTGTCGCCAAACAATTTAAAGCGGATAAAGATAAGATAATTGCCTTTAATTCGCTTCACGCCGATGGGAAATTAAAAGAAGGTCAAGAAATTATCATTCCTGACGGGCAAAAAGATATGCCGGCGCCAGCGCCAAAACCAATAAGTAATAGCGGATTAAATATTGCTACTCGTCCATATGAAGCATTTGAATCCACCGGAAAGATGCTTAATGGAAATGGAGGAGACAGTCATCGTTTTCCTTATGGTTATTGCACTTGGTACGTTGCTCAAAAAGTAAACGTTCCATGGTCTGGCAATGCCGGAACTTGGCTTTATCATGCTAAAGCGGCGGGATATGCGACAGGAAGAACGCCAAGAGTTGGCTCTATTATGGTTACCTCAGAATCTTGGTGGGGCCATGTTGCTTATGTGGAAAGCGTAAGAGGAGGGGAATTTACAGTTTCCGAAATGAATTATAAAGCTTGGGGCAAGAAAGATTTAAGAACTGTTGATGCAGGCAGTCGTGTAATCAAAGGTTTTATCTATTCAAAATAAAAAAACTATTTTTTAATAAGTTTTCTATTTTAATATTTTTATTGGAGCAAGCGAGGCCGAAAGTTTTTTTAGTCCAAAAGTTTTGAAAGCTACCGTAATCGTATCTCCGCTGGAGGCAATGATTAGACCTTCTCCAAATTCCGAATGTTGAATGCGAGCACCATCTTTGTAGGTGCTTTTCTGATATTTTGATTGATTGGCTGGCTGAGGATTGGTTCTTGTTTTTTTTAGCAAAGTGTTTGATAGTGAAATATCAAGATATTCAAGTAATTTATCGGGAATATCATTAAGAAATCGCGATGGAGGATTGGCTTGACTTGAGCCAAAAATAGTTCTGGTTCTTGCAAATAGCAAGTAAACTCCTTGTTTTGCGCGAGTAATTCCCACATACATCAATCGTCTTTCTTCTTCCATTTCTGATTCAGAAAGCATACTACGAGAATGAGGCAAAATTCCTTCTTCAAGCCCGACAATAAAAACATATTTGAATTCCAGTCCCTTAGCACTGTGTAGAGTCATTAAATGCACAGCTTTTTTTGACTGATCAATGTCGTCCGTATCGGAAATAAGCGCTATCTCTTCAAGAAATGAAATTAATCCCGCGCCATTTTCAAGTTCATTATATTTTTTTGCCACTGTAAGCAGTTCTTTTATATTTTCAAAGCGCATATATCCATCTTCTGTTCCGTCCAGTATGTATGTTTTGTAGCCACTTTTTTCAAATATTTTTTGAATAAGTTCAGTCAGATTCAGCTCACTTTTTAGTTGATTCATTTCCTCAATAAATTTACAAAAAGCAAAAATAGCTTCCATTTTGCCTTCTTTTAGCGTGGAGGGCGTTTGTTGATTATTTTTTTTATCAAAAAAAATTTTTCCAAAATCAAGCGGATTCATATTTTTTTCTTTGGATAATATGAGCCATTTTTCAAAAGTTTTTTCTCCGATTCCGCGTTTTGGTTCGTTGATTATTCTTTCCAGCGAAATTTCATCCGCATAATTCTCTATTAAACGCAAATAAGCAATTAAATCCTTAATTTCTTTTCGTTGATAAAATTTCAGACCGCCGATAATGCGATAAGGCAAGGAATTTGAAATTAAAACCTCTTCGATTATGCGTGATTGAGCATTAGTTCGATATAAAACAACTATTTCGTTCAAATCTATTCTTTTATCAAACAGTTTTTTTATTTCATTGGCAACAAATTGCGCTTCGTTTTTTTCATCTTCTGCTTCAAAAGCCAAAAGAAGTTCGCCTTTTTTATTTTCCGTCCAAATCTTTTTGTCTTTTCGCTTAATATTTTTTGAAATTACTCCGTAAGCAGCATCCAGTATTTGTTGGGTTGAACGATAATTTTGTTCCAATTTTATTACTTTTGTTTCCGGGTAATCTTTTTCAAAGTCCAAAATATTTTGAATATTTGCTCCGCGCCAAGAATAAATCCCTTGCCAATCATCTCCCACGACGCAAATATTTTTGTGCTTATTTGCCAACATTTTGATTAAGGTGTATTGTGCATGATTGGTATCTTGATATTCATCCACCATAATATAGCGAAATTTTTTTTGGTATTTTTCCAATGTTTCAGGAAAATCTTGAAATATTTTAATTAAAAGCATTAAGATATCATCAAAATCCAGTGCGTTATTGGTTTTTAATTTTTGTTCATAATTTGTGTATATCTTTGAAATAATTTCCTCCCAATAGCCGTGAGTATTTTTTTTGAACATCTCGGCACTAATTAATTCATTTTTTGCTTTGGATATTGTCCCTAAAACAGCTTGCGGACGGAACTGTGCAACATCAATGCCGAGCTCTTTCAAGATTTTTTTTATCAAAGATTGTTGATCTTGAGTATCGAAAATGTTGAAATTGTTTTTATATCCGATTTTTTCAATTTCAGAGCGTAAGATTTTGGCGCAAATGGAATGAAAAGTGCCAACTAGCGGAATATCGCCACGAAAATTATTTTCCAAAAGTAACTGAGAAATGCGATTCCTCATTTCCTTGGCGGCTTTATTTGTAAAAGTAACTGCCAGAATTTGCCATGAGGGAATGCTTTTTTCGCAAATTAAATAGGCGGTGCGAAAAGTCAGTACTCGTGTTTTTCCTGAACCGGCACCGGCGATTACAAGTACCGGACCATTGATCGTTTCCACCGCTTCTCTTTGAGATGAATTTAAATTTTTTAATAAAGTTGCCATAAAAGTATTGTAGCATAATTGCGTTAGAGACGCGTACTTGTTTGGCAGGCAGAGATTGTGATAAATTTCCATAAATAATATTTCAGCCAAAAATAACCTAAAAACTTGCCAAAACTTCAATTTTGGTATACATTTTATTTATAATCATTTAGTATTAGCAAACAGCAGTTGACGTGATAATACGCAACCTCTGTTTTGCCTCAAAATTTTATGGCGCTTACGGGAAAGCAAAAAGAAAAAGTTACGAAAGAAGTTAAAAGGCATGATAAAGATACCGGTTCTCCGGAATATCAAATCGCTCTTTTTACAGAACAAATCAAGAAATTAACCAGTCATCTTAAAAAAAATCCAAAAGATTTTCATTCTCGTCGCGGTTTGCTTAAAATGGTTTCAAAAAGAAGAAGATTGTTGGATTATTTTAAGAAAACCAATGAAAAAGAGTATAAAGCTTTAATAAAAAAATTAGGTCTTAAAAACTAGTTGTTAAAAACAAGATCAAGATGGTCTTGTTTTTACTTTAATAAATCAAAATATGAGCATCTATAAAGAACAACGCATTGGTGTCTTAGTAGACATTCAAAATCTTTATTATTCGGCAAAAGTATTGCATCAAAAAAAAGTTAATTTTGATCAAATATTGAAATCGGCAGTCGGGGATAGAAAATTAATTCGTGCTATTGCATATGGCATTAAAACGTCTGAAGGACAAGAAGAGAAATTTTTTGAGGCATTAGAAAAGGTTGGATATGAAGTTAAAACTAAAGATTTGCAAATTTTTCCCGGTGGAGCAAAAAAAGGTGATTGGGATGTGGGAATCGCAGTTGATGCAATCAAGATGTCAAAAAGTCTTGATGCGATTGTGTTAGTTTCCGGCGATGGAGATTATATTCCGCTTGTTAAATATATCCAAAGTACAACTGGTTGTCGTGTTGAAGGTGTGGCTTTTATGGAATCAACCAGCAACAAATTAGTTGAGGAGCTGGATAATTTTATTAATTTAAGTGAGAATAAGAAAAAATATTTGATTTAAAAAAAATAAAAACGAAGCAATTAAGTATTTTAAGGGAGCGGGTGATTGATATTTTTCTTGCAAAAAAGATAAAAGTAAGGTAAGCTTGAGTTATTAAACAATAATAAGAAGTTTTATTTTGAGGTGTAAAAATGCCAAGCTATGAAGATTTATGAATTAGGGTTTGCAAATAATTGCCGGTCTTAATTCGTAAATCATCGTCATATTCTTTTTATGATTTTTCGCTCCAAATAGGGCTTCATAATAAAATCAGATGGATCAAAAAAAATGGTCGCTCCAAATTGGAGGACGAATTTTGGAAATTGAAACCGGATTGCTTGCCGGACAAGCTAACGGCGCTGTTACCGTGCGTTATGGTGATACTGTTGTGCTTGCGACAGCAGTTATGAGTAAAAACGCCTCGCGCGTTAGTGGATATTTTCCTCTTATGGTAGATTTCGAAGAGCGTTATTATGCAGCTGGAAAAATTAAAGGTTCGCGCTTTATTAAACGTGAAGGTCGTCCATCGGATGATGCTATTCTTTCCGGTCGAGCAGTTGATCGCACAATACGACCGCTTTTCAATCATAGAATGCGTAATGACGTCCAGGTAATTATAACCGTACTCTCTTATGATGGAGAAAATGATCCGGATGTGGTGGCCATCATTGCCGCTTCAACAGCATTAACTATCTCCAATATCCCTTGGAGCGGTCCTGTTGCCGCTGTGCGAGTGGGAAAAGTGGGAGAAGAATTCGTGCTCAATCCGGTTTTAAATGGAGAATTGTCCGATGGTGAACTTGATTTGCTTATTTCCGGAAGCGTAGACAAAATCAACATGATTGAAAGTGGCGCAATGGAGATTTCTGAAGAAGAAATGATTAAAGCTTTTGTTTTTGGTCAAGAAGCCATTAAAAAAATCGCAAATTTTATTTTAGAAATCCAAAAAGAAGTTGGCAAAGAAAAAAGTGCACCAGCTCTTGTTGTCGGGACAGCTGAATTTGAGGCAAAAATAAAAGAAATTTTATTAGCTGAAAATTTAGCTGAAGCACTTTATAATAAGGATAAAAAGGTGATTGAAGAAAAGATTGGCGCTATTCAAAATAAAGTTAAAGAATATATCAAAAACACTTTCCCTGAAGATGTAGAAAAATTGAAGGAAGTGGCAGAAATTGTGTTTGAAGAAGTGTCTGATGAAATTGTTCATCAGAATATTCTAGAGAAAGAGTTGCGTCCGGATGGTCGAAAATTGGATGAAATTCGCTACATTGAATGTCGCACGGGAATCTTGCCAAGAACACACGGAACCGGACTTTTCACTCGCGGTGAAACTCAGGCGCTTACAGTTACCACGCTTGGTTCGCCTGGAGATCAGCAAATTATTGATACTATGGAAGTGGATATGAAAAAGCGCTATATCCACCACTATAATTTTCCTCCATATTCAGTTGGAGAGGTTCGTCCGATGAGGGGTCCGGGAAGGCGTGAAGTGGGGCATGGCGCTTTGGCTGAAAAAGCGCTTGTACCGGTTTTGCCATCTAGAGAAACTTTTCCCTATACAATTCTTTTAGTTTCCGAGATTCTTTCGTCAAATGGTTCTTCTTCAATGGCGGCAACATGCGGATCGACACTTTCTCTTATGGATGCCGGTGTACCGATTAAGCGTCCTGTTTCCGGAATTGCGATGGGAATTATTGTTGGAGAAAACGATAAATTTAAAATTCTTACAGATATTCAAGGATTGGAAGATCATTATGGCGATATGGATTTTAAAGTTGCGGGAACAGAAAAGGGGATCACCGCTATGCAAATGGATGTAAAAGTAGCCGGAGTTACATTGGAAATGCTTTCAGCCGTTCTTGCTCAATCGCATCAAAATCGTTTGGAGATTTTGAAAAAAATTACGGATACGATTTTCGAGCCTCGAGCTGAAATGTCTCAATATGCGCCAAGAATTATTACAATGCAAATCAATCCGGAAAAAATTAGAAATGTTATTGGCACAGGCGGGAAAATCATTAATGAAATTATTGATGAAACAGGAGTGCAAATTGATATTGAAGATAGTGGTATAATTTTTATCACTTCTCCGGATGGATCTTCCGCTCAAAAAGCCAAGCAATGGATCGATAATCTTACCCATGAAGTCAGAGCGGGAGAATTGTTTAGTGCTAAAATTACGCGTATTATGACTTTTGGAGCTTTTGCTGAAATTCTTCCCGGTCAGGAGGGGCTTATTCATATTTCCGAGATAGCCGATCGTCGAATTGAAAAAGTTGAAGATGTTCTGAAAATCGGGGATATTGTTCCGGTTAAGGTAAAAGAAATTGATTCACAAGGAAGAATTAATCTTTCAATGAAAGCGGCTAGAAAAATTGAATAAAAAATTAGTCAAAAATAAAAATATGTTGTATAATAGAAGCGGATAGTTTATTCGCTTCTATTTTGTTTATTTAATTAAAATTAAAAATAAAAAAATGTTTGGCATTAAGACTGATTTTTTATCACCAAAAACAAAAGTTGCAACTGTTCCGGTAAATTTAAATCAAAAAAATAATTTAAGTGTTGATGACTTGCCTGTGCATACTATGGCCGAGGATATTGCTCGAGTAAAAAATCCTGATGCATTCAAGGCTCCTATTGTCGAAACGAAAACAGTTGCGCCGGAAACATTAACGCCCAAACAAAAAACCAGTCCATTTTTGGGATTTGATGATGATTACTCCAATCAAGAATCTTTGAAAAAAATAGAAAATAATCCGGTTGCTCCCCAGCCTTCGCAACAAAAAAACAG
Organism: bacterium; assembly: GCA_021777675.1. Classification (GTDB taxonomy): domain Bacteria; phylum Patescibacteriota; class Minisyncoccia; order Moranbacterales; family UBA2206; genus UBA9630. The sequence goes on from JAJYDG010000001.1 coordinate 62,756, forward strand.
TTCTTCGGAGAGTGTTGATATCGCTGGTGCAATAGCGAGTTTTGCTCCAAAGCCAATCCAAAATGTCGGACAGGTTCCCGCACTGCCAAAGAAAAATTCCCCAGTTAAATTTAATTGGAAAATCGTTTCTTTGTCAGTTTTGTCGTTTATTTTATTGGTTGGATTGGTTTTTTCCGGTTTTATTTTGTTAAAGAGAAAAAATATTCAACCGACAAAAACAACTTCTGAGGTGAAAACAACGCCTAATTCAGAAAGCAATAATAATACGCAAACCGTTCCGGAAACAACGCCGGTTGCGACGCAGACATTTTCTTATTCACAAGATAGTCCCAATTATCTCTTTATTGACGCAAGTTATGACAGTGTAGATAAGATTAGAAGTTTAATGCAACAGTATATTCAAAAAGTTGCTCAAGAAGGCTATGTAAAACCCGTAGAGTTTATTATTACTGACGAAACTAACGCCCCAATGTCTTTTGGCATATTTTCCGGTAAGCTTGGTTTGAATATTTCACAAAGTGTTTTGCTTAATTTAAACAATAACTTTCGACTTTTTATTTATAATGATGGCGCAGTAACAAAAGTTGGGTTAACAATAGATTCTAAAAATGATACTGCTCTCACAAAGGCATTATTGGGAGAAGAAAAAAATTTAGCGGATGAATTAAGCCCAATTTTCTTTACAAACGATTACAAAAAAGATAAACTTTTTGGCGACAGTGCGTATGGAGGGGCAAAAATTCGTTATCAAAATATCATTTCTCCGGAAAATCTTTCTGTCGATTATACAGTCTATAAAAATAAATTAATTATCGGTACGACGAAATTAACTTTACGCGCTATTATCGATAAAATAAATGCCATTGCCATATCGTCTGTGCCAAGTACATCCATAAATACAAACATTTCAATTACCGCGCCAAGCGTTCCTGCTACCGCTAACTTACCCAACATAACAAATCCGCCAATAGTTCAACAATCAACAAATAATGTTCCGACTACCCCGATTCCCACGACTACGCAAAAAACAGCGGTGCCATTGCCACCCATAGTAAATACTCCAATAAAATAGTTTTTTGTTTTTTTGGTATGAAAAATAAATGTTTATTTGAGCCATTAAAAAGTAAATTACTTTTTAATTGATAAAAATAAAGACAAAAATTTTCTTAAAAAAATAAAAAATAAAATCGCTGTTATACGGGCAAAATTGATTTAGCGTTGACTCAACTTGAAATTCTTGCTATAATAAATACATTAGAACATTAAAAAAATAAAAATAAAAACGGTAAAACAATTTTCAATCACAATTTCCCCCTATTTGTGATTGAAAATTGTTTTACTGTTCAAGTGTTTTGGCCAACGTGTCAAAGCCGCTTCGATTTCTGACATCGGAGACCCAAAATAAAAACAAAAATTATTTATACAAAATAAAAAAATAAATAATAAAAAAATAGTTCTTTCAAATTCAAAGGTGAAAAATCACCAGAGAATGGTAAAACAAAATTTCTAGAGTCAGAATGGAAATAAACAAAAGTTATGTATATAAAATACATGTTTGTTATAACATTGATGCCACTCACCCGGCTAAAATGTTTCCGCATAGCATGTTAATACATGACAAACACTGGGGCGTTCCAGCCAAATTTTTTATTTATTGGGCGTTGAACGCCCTGGTTTCCAAACCGTTTGTTTTTTAGGAAAACCAGAGGCACCAAAGAAAGGGTGTTTTTTTGTTTTTCTAAAAATTTGTTATACTAAGATTATGGCACCTAAACTTACACCAAAAAAACAAATGGGAAATTTGGGAGAACGTATTGCTATGAATTATTTAAAAAAGAAAGGTTATCAAATAATTGAAAGGAATTATGTTAATACCAGAGGAGTAAAATTGGGAGAAATTGATATTATTGCCAATGATAATAAAAAAAATGAATTAATTTTTGTCGAAGTAAAGACGCGGGAATTTAAAAAATACGGAAATACTTTACCAGAAGAAAATGTTAACTATCAAAAAATGCGTAAATTGGAACGAATTGCCTGTTTTTATTTACAGCAAAAGAAACTATTGAATCAAAATTATCGCTTTGATGTAGTTGCTATTTGGGTTAATTGGCAGACAAGGACTGCCAAAGTGAAGCATATCAAGTCTATCTAGTTAGTATTGAAAAAAGATAGAATTAAAATAAGAAGCAGATGGACAGGAAGAGGCTTATTTGTTATACTGAAATAGTCAATATAATCTTTAAAATAATGCATATGGACAAAAAATTTTTAATTGAATTCAAATCGCTTTTATTAAATGAAAAGGCAGAGTTGGAAAAAAGTTTAGAACGGATTGCTAAGCCAATCAATAAAGAAAGGGGCGATTATGAAACTACTTTTGAAGAAATCGGTACGGATAGAGAGGATAATACAACAGAGGTTGAAGAGTATGCGGAAAATCTTCCGGTAGAAATGGCATTGGAAAAAAAATTGCAAGATGTTATTTTAGCCCTGGATCGTGTAGAAAGTGGAACTTATGGATTTTGCGAAAATTGCCAAAAAGAAATTGAAATTGATCGCTTAAGAGCTAATCCTAGCGCTAAAACTTGTATTAAATGTTAGTTTTTTCGCAAGTAAAAAAATATAATCTTATCTTATGTTATTGTATTTTTTTGTTTAGTTTGATTTTTATTGATCAACTCAGCAAATACATTATTCGTTCACGAGAATTATTTTTTATTTGTAATTTTGGAATTTCTTTTGGCATTAAAGTTTCATTGGTTGTTTTTTATTTTTGTTGGTTTTTTGTTGTAAGCGGATTGATTTATTTGTTATTTAAGAAACGACAAATATATACATATGCCGTATTGTTAATATTAGCCGGAGCATTTTCTAATTTAATTGATCGATTTTATTTTGGTTGTGTGGTTGATTTTATTGATTTTAAATTTTGGCCAGTGTTTAATTTGGCCGACAGCTTCATTTTTTTAGGGGCGCTGATTTTGGCTGTCCAAATCAATCTTAAAAAATAAAAAATATGTCATCAAAAGTTGTTTCTGCTGCCGTTATTGGATTAAAAAGCGAGCTGGTTGAAGTGGAGGTGGATACGATTTCTGCCGGAATGCATCATTTTACTATTGTTGGACTGCCAGATACTGCCATAAAAGAAGCTCAAGACAGGGTCGGATCGGCAGTAAAAAATAGTGGATACACTCCTCCGCATCGTTCCGGTCGCATTACGGTTAATTTGGCCCCAGCTGATTTACCAAAAGTCGGACCGCTTTATGATCTGCCTATTGCGCTTGGATTCCTTTTGGCAACCAATCAATTAAAATTTGATTATGCGAATAAATTATTTTTAGGCGAGCTTTCGCTGGATGGAAGAATTCGTCCAATCAAAGGGGTTTTGCCGATTGCTCTTTTAGCAAGAGAAAAAAATATCGATACGCTTTTCGTTCCAAAAGAAAACGCTTTGGAGGCTTCTGTTATTTCGGGGATAAAAATTATTGCCGTTTCCACGCTAAAAGAATTGGTTGATTATTTGGAAAATAGAATTGAGCTTGATTATGTTTTGCCGATTGATTTGAAAAAAATTTTTGAAAAAGAAAATAGTCCATTTGATATGAAATTTATAAAAGGTCAGGAGCACGCCAAACGAGCAATGGAGATTGCCGCTGCCGGTGGACATAATATTTTGCTCAGCGGACCTCCCGGATCGGGAAAAACATTATTGGCCAAAGCAATGCCATCGATATTGCCTCGTCTAAGCATAGAGGAGGCATTGGAAGTTACGAAAATATTTTCTGTTGCCGGTTATCTCACAAAGGATGCTGGAATTATTACTAAAAGACCGTTTCGCGCTCCGCATCATAGTGCCAGTGCGGCATCTCTAGTTGGTGGAGGCACAATCCCAAAGCCGGGAGAGATAAGCTTGGCGCATCGAGGAATTCTTTTTTTGGATGAATTTTCTGAATTTTCTCGTGCAGTGCTTGAAAATTTAAGGCAACCATTGGAAAATGGACAAATTACTATTTCTCGAGCACGTGGAACATTAGAATTTCCGGCGAGATTTACACTCGTTGCCGCCATGAATCCCTGCCCATGTGGGAATGCAACTGATCCGGAAAAGGTTTGTTCTTGCAGCCCGGCTAGTATTATTCGATATCAGGCTAAAATTTCCGGACCAATTCTTGATCGCATAGATTTACATATTGAAGTTCCACGCTTAAAATTTGAAAAACTTTCAGAAGATGTTCAACCGGAAGATTCTGAAATCATCAGGAATCGCGTAGAAAAAGCACGTCAAATTCAAGCAGAACGCTTTTTAAATCTGAATATTATTACTAATAGCGAGATGGAAAATGAACAAATAAAAGAACATTGTCAACTTGATGATGCCGGTTTAGATCTTATGAAAAGCGCTCTTTCCAAGTTTTATCTTAGTGCCCGTTCTTATTTTAGAATAATTAAGGTTGCCAGAACAATTGCTGATTTGGAACAATCTTCGCAGATTAAGTCCGCACATATCGCAGAAGCTATCCAATATCGCTTTAAAACAGAGTAATTGCACTATTTCTGTTATGCAAAAAAAAGGTTTTAAATTATTTTTGAGGTTTATTTTTTTTACATCTTTTTTGTTGTTGATCATTTTTTTAATCAAATCGAGATTGTATTTTTTATTTCCGTCGCGTGAACTTAATTTTGAAAATTCTTCCAATAAAATAATCACTCTTTCTGATAATGGACTGGAGTTTAGTTTAAGTACTGATGCAAAAACTGTGGATAACTTGTTGACGGAGCAAAAAATTAATCTTTCCGAACATGATATAGTTTTTCCCGAAAAAGAAAGTCCGCTTTTATCGGGAAGTTTTGTTGAAATACGGCGTGCGGAAAAAATTACCATTTTTGTTGATGGAAAAAAAATTGAAAACTATACATTAGCGCATGACATTACTAATGTGCTTTCTGAAAATAATATTTTTCTTAATCCTTTAGATAAGGTTGATCCGGATAAGAATAGTTTGATTGAAAATAATTTAGAAATTAAAATTACTCGTATTAATGTTGAAGAAAAAGTGGTTTCTGAAGATATTCCTTTTAAAACAACGGTTAAAATGGATGATGCGCTTGGTTGGCGCGAAAAAAAGGTTCAGCAAGCAGGAGTTAATGGAACTGTAAATGTAACATATAAAATAACTTATAAAAATGGGAAAGAAATTTCACGTGTTCCTGAAAAAAAAGAGATTGTTGAAAGTCCCGTAACAGAAATAGATGTTCAAGGAACATTTATTAAAACTGGCAAAGCCACTTCCGGTCAAGGTTCTTGGTATGCTTTTCAGGGCGGATTATTTGCTGCTAGCAGAGTTATTCCAAGGGGTAGCTATGCCCGCGTAACGAATACTGCCAATGGAAAATCAATTGTGGTTCAAATAAATGATTATGGTCCGCAAGGCAAAGGTCGCATTATTGATTTGGACAAGGTAGCTTTTCAAAAAATCGCATCGCTTGGCGATGGACTGATTGGCGTTAAAGTGGAAGAAGTGTTAAATTGATTTTATGCCAACAAAATTTGGTCAAAATTTTCTTAGAGATAAAACGGTTTTGGATAACATTGTCAAAGCCGCTAATTTAGGCGCGGACGATTTCATATTGGAAATTGGACCGGGCGAGGGAGTTTTAACAGAAAGATTAATAAAGCAGGCGAGAAAAGTGGTTGCTGTTGAGATTGATAGGGATTTGGCGGAAAAGTTACAAAAAAAATTTAAAAATATTAAAAATAAAAACATTATAAATGCGGATATTTTGAAAATTAATTTGCCGGAAGTGTTGGTGCAAAATAATTTTCCAAATTCGGATTATAAGATTGTCGCCAACATTCCTTACTATATCACTTCGCCGATTATCAGATTATTTCTGGAAACAGTTTATCCACCAAAGGAAATGCTTCTTATGGTGCAAAAAGAGGTGGCTGAGCGAATTTGCGCGAAAGCCGGAAATCTGAGTATTCTTGCTTTGTCGGTGCAATACTATGCCAATGCGGAGTTGCTTTTTTTAGTACCGAAAAAAGCTTTTTTTCCTGTTCCGGAAGTGGATAGCGCAGTGATTAGAATAACTTTAAAAACAAAACATGGAGAAAGAGAGTTTGTTAGAAAGTTTTTTAGAGTTGTCAAGGCCGGATTTTCAGCTAAAAGAAAAACGCTTGTAAACAATCTTTCAAGCAGTCTGCAATTGGAAAAAACTTTTGTGAAAGAAATTCTAAAGCAAAGCGGAATTTCTTCCAATCAAAGAGCGCAAGAATTGAGCATTGATGATTGGAAAAAACTCGCTTTAAAATTAAAATAAAAAAAACTTTTTAGTCGAAAAAAAGCGCCTTTACTAAAATTAAACCATAAACGGTTATAACTGGAAGGATCCACCAAAATACTTTTCTTGGGTGAATTTCTTGATTTTGCATAATTAGAAAAGCAATGCTTCCAAAAATAAGTGCCGGAAAAAAAAGAATTTTTTTATCAAGAAAAAAAACACTGAGCATGAAGGAAATAAAAAAATTTGTTCCAATAATCAAGCGCCCGTTTTTTTCTCCGAAAATAACCGGAATAGTTCTAACTCCATCTTTTTTGTCTCCGGCGATATCTTTAAAATCTTTAATTGGTAAAGATAAGGTGTAAACAATGAGCAATAATAAAATGATTCTCCAACTTAAATTTTGAATGTTTTGATCGCCGGAAATAAGTGCAAATCCAATGAAAAAAACTACAAGAGATGCTAATGCACTTACAAAGGAAGCGATAATAGGAAAGCGTTTTAGACGGTATGGGCGAGCGGAATATGCCCAAGCCAAGATTTGGTAGACCAAAAGCAAGCCGGCAAATTTAATGCTAACAAGAAGTCCGCTAAACAGAGAAAGATAAAAAAATAGCCAGCCGATTTCAATGTATTCTTTTTTGTGTATCGCCCCACTTTGCAATGGGCGTTCAGGATTGGAAATCAGATCGAGAGAAAAATCATAAATATCGTTTACCACAACTGATGCTAGCCAAGCCGCCCAAATTCCAAATAACAAATCAAAACCGGCAAAAAAAGAAAACAGGGTGAGTTTGCTGTTTTCCGGATAGAGCCAAATACCCAAGCCAAGTCCAATAAAGAACAAGCCACTGTGATAAATCAATTGAGGCATTCGAGCGTTTTTCAGAAAAGCAAAAGTCTTTTTTTTATCAATTATTAAAAGAAATAAAAATAAAAGCGCTAAAAAGAAAGGAAATAAAATGAACTCTAAATTATAAGGCAATGCATAAGAAAAATTTTCCAAAGTTGTTCCAAAAATGGAAGCGGATGTGGCGAGTAGCTGGATTATTTGATATGCTTGCAAGCTCCCCGTTTTTTTTGTCTGGTCGAAAAAATAGTAGATTAAGGCAACAATAGATGGTGCTGCGCCAATTAGAAACAAGGCGCTGTATGTTCCGATAGAGGCGAAAATCGCCCGGATAATCTTTTTTGTTTTAATTAGAGTAATCAATCCGGAAAGAAAAATACTGCTAAGAAAAATTATTTTTGTTCCAAAATAAACAATTCCCGAAGGAAGTCCGGAAAGAAAGGTTATATATTGTTCAAATAGAAATTTTTCTCCGCCCACAATATAAAAACTCCAATATACGGCGCCGTGTGTTTTAACCATGTCAAAAATCGGAGGCAGAAGAATTCCCCATAAGCTCCAAAATAAAAGTTTGGAAAGTTTTTGTGGTTTGACTTTAAGAAAAAAACTAAGATTTAACCAAACTAAAATTATTGCTAAGGCGAAAAAAAGAAAATTGTGCAAATATTCAATTAGAATTGAATCAAAAGAAATCGCCTTGGAGGCTAAAAAAAATTCAATAAAAACTCTCAACACAATAATTGCCGAAAAAGCCGATAGCCAATCCAGAATACCGATTTTTTGTTCAAATGATTCAAGCAATTTCGCTTCTATTTTGGTGAGTATTTTTTTCATAACTATGACCTAAAATAGCATTTTTTTTTGTTTTGGGCAATTATTTTTTTTTACTTCACAACTTGACGATATTTGTGCTATAATTTTTGTATATGAAAATAAAAAATATCAATTTATCTTTTTTTGTTTTGTTTTGTTTGATTTCTCTTAGTTTTGCTTGGTATGTTGGAGCAACAAATGGTACGGGAGTTTCTTCATCTGATAGTGCCAATCAGGTAACAGCAAGTGCGATTACTGATTCAACTAATGCATCCGGAATTACTGCCGACTTGGCGAAAAAGATTTCTGCTTTAACAGATTCAAGTAATGCAAATAAGACTGTGTCTCTAGATGATATTCAAACTTTAGTAGATAAAACAATTTCCGAGAGCAGTTCATTAACAACGACAGATGTTATGCCACAAATAAATAAGGCTGATATACATATTAAAAAACAAAATTATGCTTCGCTGGGAGCGGAAAAAGCGAAAGCGAAAAAGAAAGAGGATTTTATCAATTATATTACCGCTGTAACTTATGTTTTTTCCAGTAATTCTCCAACTCCAATCACTTCATTGACTAGTGCACCAAACATTCTTTCCGGATTTGTAAAAACGATTACTTCGGCAATAACCACTAAAAATACTTCCGGTTTAGATGCTTTGATTGTCAGTCAAGGAAAAATTGTTTCTCAATTAAAAGATATTGAGGTTCCGGAAGACTTGGTGGATATTCATATTAAAGCGCTTAGTTTTGCCCTTTATTCACAGCAGTTGGCAAATTCTCTCAAGCCAAATTCATCTGATCCTTTGGGAGAAATTGCTAATCTGTCAAAGATTGACAGTTTTATTTCTGCGTCCTCTGATTTTATGTCTCAAGTTCAAGCGAAGTTTTCCGAGTATGGCGTAAGCTATGATGAAACCATTCAGAAAAAATTAAAAAATTATGGAATTGATGCCCCTGTCAATTTGGATGCTTTTGGCATAACAACAACCTCAAAATAAATCAAATGAAAAAAAATAAATTATTCATCATCTTTCTTATACTTTTTTTTCAATGCTTTTTTTTCTTTGGGCAAACAAAAAAAGCGGATGCTTGGGATGCAATGGCGGCTGCGCAATACAAACAAATGATGGAGGAAATCAAAGCTAATATAGAAGGAATTCAAATGGGCGCGCTCAAACAAGCGTCTATTCAAATCATTACCAAGCAGATGGATCGTTTTATTGCCGGAACGGTTGGCGGAGGCAGTCCGCGGATTATTACCAATTGGCAGGATTATCTTATTGATAGTCCGCAAAAAAAGGCTAATCAGTATGTTAATGATTATATCAGTCAGGCTTTTTCCGGACGTGGATCATTTTCTAGTTATCAAAGTAGTTCCGGGTCAGTTCTCGGCGCCAGCTCAATTGCTATGGAAGGATTTGGAACAGCAAGGGTTTTAGGAAGTACTGATGCTTGCTCAAGTAAGGCGCAAGGAGATAGTTGCGATTTGGATAATGGAACAAAGGGCTCTTGTGTTTATGCGAACGGCTCAACTACACTCAGTTGCAGTGCTTCAAGTTCAACAACTTCTGTTAATTATGCTCAAGAAATGCAACAAATGGTGCAAGACGAGGTAATTAGTCCGCAAGCCTATACAAATAATTTTACCGGAGACCCGAGTAATCTAGTTAGTGCAGACGGAACACTTTCCGATTTAAACCTGTTTGTTTTAGGTGATAATATGCCCATTGATGTCAAAATGAATGCGGTTGCCGTGCAACAACAAGCCTATCAAAACGAAAAAGATCAGGCGATGGCGATGGCGATTGCCAATCAAGGCTATAAAAGTACCGGTGAAGAAAAGGGAGCAATTACAATGCCCGGTTCTCTAATTAAAGATATGCAAGCAAATGTAAATAATTTGCCCAATTTGGCAATGATTAATGCCACTAATTTATCCGAATTGGTTACGGCAGCTGTTTCTAAAACAATTTTTAGCGTTACACAATCCGCTATTGACGGAGTGCAAAATTCTATTGATAAAAGCATTAATAGTGTTACTGATAAAGCAATCAACCAAACCAATTCGGCTATTAAAAAATACGGTCCCGGAGTATTGTATAACAAATAAACCAATCTGGTGTGAATATTTTTTTCCCAAAACAAAAAATGAAAATAATAGCATTTTTTTTCTTGCTGGCAATCTCAGGAAGCGTTTTTTTGTTTTCGCCAAAAATAGCAATGGCAACGCCATATACGGATGCTGCACAGAATTGTTATAATAATTATGGTGGGGGAAAAAATAAAACTGAACTCAAAAAATGCCTGACTGCTGCCGGAAAGTTATCAGATGATCATTCCTATGCTAAAGATGCTGTAATTGATACTGCAACTGAAGCGCCTAAAAGCGTAATAGCTTTTCTGCTTAGAGCTATTCTTAATTTTGTAATACTTCTTCTTAATTTGGCTGAAATTATTTTTCAATGGATTGTTAATCCGGATGTTATGAAAGCCATTATTGATAATAGCGCTATCTATAAAAGTTGGATGGCGGTGCGGGATGTTTTTAATATTATTTTTATTATGACACTGCTTTTTTCCGCTTTCGCGACTATTTTTCAAGTTAGCAAATATAATTATAAGAATATTTTACTTAATCTTATTTTAATGGCGCTATTGGTCAATTTCAGCTATCCAATCGCGCGCTTTATAATTGATGTTTCCAATGTGGTTATGTATGGATTTTTGCAGAACATGAGCGGGAATTATTTTATGACTATTATCGAAAATAGCGGAGTGACCGGATTATTCAACTCAAACAGTACGGATCTTTTCTATTTGATTTCCACAATCATTTTTACATTCATATTTGCCATAACGCTCGATGTTATCGCTATTTTGTTGCTTATTCGGGTTGTTTCGTTGGCAATTTATGTTATTTTTTCACCATTGGGATTTGTCGGGTCGGTTTTGCCCGGCACAAAATTGGCTTCGGAAGGAAGCAAATGGTGGACGGATTTTTTAAAAAATTGCTTTTCCGGTCCGATAATGATTTTTATGATTTATATTGCCAACAGCACGATGGTGGCAATTTCATCGCTTAAAAATTCCGGTAGCGATTTGAGTAGTATCGTCAGCAGTCAACTCGATTCCAATATTAAAAATATGAATGGACTTCAACAGCTAATTGTCAGTGCGGCTTTTGTTTCTTTGCCGATTATTATTCTTTGGCTTGGAGTTATTGCGGCGCAAAGTTCCGGTATTGCTGGAGCAGGCGCAGTGGTGGGTTATGGAAAAAAGGTTGGAAAATGGCTGGCAAAAAATCCAGCAATGGGAATAGTTGGCTATGGCTTAAGAAAATCAGGGGTTACGGGTGGTTTAAGACAGAAATGGAACAATTGGAGAAAAACTGGTCGTTATTTTGGATCTGATATACAAGAAGAAAGAGAAGCAAGGAGGGCAGGTACTGGCCGATTTGCTGTTCCGCATGCACTTGATCGATTAAACGCAAAAAAGGTTAAAGAGGCGAGTGAAAATCATGATATGTCAAATATGGGAGCCAATAGGTTGAGAGAATTAGCGAATACTGGCGATCAATATGAAAGAGCTGGGGCAATTCAAGAACTTATCAATCAAAATATGTTTGATATGAATAATGCTGACGATGAAAATGCTTATCAAACAATGGAAAGAGAATTTGGACAAACTAGCCAAATGTTTACTCAAATAAACAATAAGCTTAAAGCTAGCGATCCGGTTTCTGCTTTCGCGCATATTGTAGCAAGAGATGAAAACGAAAGAAGAGAGCGAATGACGGAATTTATTAATAGTAATAAATTTGATGCAAGAAAACTTGGTGCTAATTCCCTTGGAAATGCTGAATTTATGAGTGCGGCTTTTAGAAATGGAGCCATAAATAATGATGATCTGGAGGAATTAAGAAAAAAAAGCCCAAATCACGAAAGAAACATTCTTGCTTCTCTTGGCAACATAGCTGGACATGCTGACTTTAGAGATATTTCAGGTTTAGATACACGAAGACAAGACGCTCTTGCTCAGAGTAATAATAGTAATATATCTGAAGAGGCAAGACAAGCTTTCAGGGAGCAAGCTACCGCATTGGATAATCAGCTTAGAGTTGCCAGAAGCGTGCAAACCGCGCATTTTGCCCAAACAGGAAATTTCCATGTTTCAATAACAAGCCAAGATACGTCCGACTCAATGCATCATTTAGTCTCTCGCCTGAATGAAAAAACAGCGAAAAGAATAACCACGGATACTGTTCGTAATTATGGAGAAGATTTTGTTAGACATCTCAATGGAAGTAAATATAGAGCAATCATACAGAACATTGATAACGGTGAATCGCAAAGAAGTCTTAATGCATTGGCACAAGATACTCAATTCGCTGGCACAAGGAATCATAATACGGCAACAAACGATCCTGATATACGAAATATAAATTAACATTATGAATAATTATTTGGAAAAAAGAAATGCATTACCTGAACAGTTGAAAAATTTTTTGATGTCTGATGAACCAAGGCGTATAGTTGAGCTTATTTGCTTTATGTATGGGCTCGAAGAAACAAAAATTCAAATAATATCCTCTCCAATCGCCTTAATTTTTATTAATGAAATAAAATTAAAAGATTATCCTGTTATAATTGCTAATAATTTAAAACAATCTAAGGAAATTGTATATGGAATAGCTTATGAAATAAACAAAAGAATTTATGTTCGTTTTCCTGATTTCTTTAAGGATGCACAGGGCTTGCTTGAAGAATGGTCAAGAAAAAAATCTTTTCCGCTAATTTCCGAAGGTGAAGCATGGAAGAAGGTGCTTGAGTTGGAACCATGGATTTTGGAAGAAGAAAAAGAAAAAATGCTAAAAGAAAGAAGGCGGGTAGAAGAATTAAAAAACTATCAAGCTCAACTGGAAAAGTTGCCAATCAATGTTGCGCTTCAAAAATATTCCGATCTTGGTGAGCAATTAATCACTCAAAATCGCATCAAATTGGCTGTTTTTCCCGATTTGGTGCGTCCATCAATCAAGAATTGGCTGGCGGATTATACCTATGTTGTCGGCATTAGCAATCGCGATCCGATTGCGCGTGGAAATTATTTATTTAAGAATGAAAATACGCGCAACTTATCAATACAAGATCGTGAAAAATTGGCTTTAATTTTGAAGTCTTTCGAAGAAAAAATCCCACTCACCATAAATGCTAAAACCAAACAAGTGCTTTTTTTGACGCCGGAAATAAAAAAAGAAACACCACAAACAACTTATTTTGTGAAAACCGCAAATAATTTTGTTTCCGCCGAACCGAAAAATTTTTCCGATCAAACCAAACAACTTCCAGAAAACATTGCTAAGATTAATAATGATCGCTTGAGTGCCTGGAGAAGAGATCTGCCACCAAAAGAAAAATTGGAACAAGAACCGGAAATTCTTGCTCCTCAAAATATTCGTTTTTCTTCTCCGCAAACATTTTCTACGGAAAAAAATAATAAAAACGTTGTTGCTTTTGGGCAAAAACAGGCATTGCCGGCGGTTCAACCAAAGGATAATTATCCGCAAATAAGACCAATGCCAAAAAATGTGGTAAACTTAAAAGAAGATAATTAAAAAAATAAATATGCTTTTTAATGTTCCTCAATTTATTGATGTTGAAGATAAAGTTGTCGGACCGCTTACCGCCAGACAGTTTGGCTGGCTGGCGGCGGGTGGGGTTTGCATTCTTGTTGCGCACAGTTTTTTAGATCAATCGGCTTTTGTCATCTCAATAGTTATTATCGGACTTATTTTTGGCGCTTTGGCTTTTTATCGGCCATATAATAAGCCCTTAATAAAATTTATCACATCATCCGTTTTTTTTGTTTATCGTCCGAAGCTTTATATTTGGCGAAGATCAGGGGAGGGAGAGATGCGAAAAGAAAAAAAAGTACAAATTGCAGCCGAATTACCAAAAAGAAAAGTCTTTGATGCGGAAAAAACAAAAAGCATTTCTCAATTATTAGATCAAAAACACCAATAATAAAAAATATGGAAAGTTTATATTCAAAAAAATTAGCCAAACAAAAAGCTGCTTCCCCAACGCAACAATATTTGGATGTGAAAGAGGTTGTGGAAGATGTTATTGTGCTTAAAAGCGGATCGTTACGTGCAGTTTTGGAGGTGTCAGCAATTAATTTTGATTTGAAAGCCACCGATGAGCAGGAAGCAATTATTAATCAATATCAAAATTTTCTCAATTCAGTTGATTTTCCTTTGCAAATTTTAATCAGTTCGCGAAAATTGAATATTGATACTTATTTAGAATTTCTAAAAGAAAAAGAGCGTTTGCAAAAAACAGAATTGATGCGTTTGCAAATTTCCGAATACGAAACCTTTGTCAAGCAATTAGTTTCTCTTTCTGATATTATGGATAAAACTTTCTATTTAATTGTGCCATTTTCTCCCATAGAAAACACGGAAAAAGGATTTTTTAGCAATATTTCCAGCCTGATCAATCCACAGAGAAATATTTTGGAAAAAAGAGAAAATTTTGAAACATATAAAAGTCAGCTCTACCAAAGAGTTGATCATATTATTGCCGGACTTTCCGGAATCGGACTTAAAATCGCTCCACTTAAAACTGAAGATTTAATTGAATTGCTTTTCAATTCCTATAATCCGACTATTTTTGATACAGCTAATTATATTGATGTAAATAAAATAGAATTAAAATAATGTTTAATTTATTCCCGCCAAAAAAAATAACAGAACAAAAAGAATCCGCCAAGCCAAAGGATGAAATTTTGGAGTCGGAAAAATATTATCAAGAAGGCTTGATCGAGTTGAACGATTTAATTGCTCCAGCTGCCATTCAAATTATGCCAAAATCCATCCGTTTGGGGGAAACTATTGCTCAAACTATTTTTGTAATTGCTTATCCGCGCTATTTACACAGCAATTGGTTTTCTCCGATTATAAATATTGAAATGCCAATCGATATATCAATGTTTATTCATCCGATTGAAACAACGGATATTTTGAAAAATTTGCGAAAAAGCATTACTCAAGTGGAATCGCAAATTCAAATTGAGGCAGAAAAGGGCTTGGTTCGCGATCCGACACTGGAAACGGCGCAACAAGATATTGAAGAGCTTCGTGATAAATTGCAACAAGGTACGGAAAAATTTTTTCGTTTTTCTCTCTATATTACCGCATATGGCGATAGCGAAAAAACAACCACCGATATTATTAAAAGTATCGAAGCTATTTTGGAGGCGCAATTGGTTTATACTAAGCCGGCGATTTTTAAATCCGAACAAGGCTTTAATTCTTCTTTGCCACTTGCCAATGACGAACTAAGTATCGGAACAAATATGAACAGTTCCCCCCTTTCCACGACATTTCCATTTGTTTCTTCTACATTGTCTTCGAATACGGGAATTCTTTATGGTATCAATCGGCACAATAACAGTTTGATTATTTTTGATCGGTTTCAAATGGAAAATGCCAATATGGTTGTTTTTGCCAAGTCGGGAGCCGGAAAAAGTTATACTGTCAAGTTGGAAGTGTTACGTTCAATGATGCTTGGAACAAATGTGATTATCATTGATCCGGAAAATGAATATCGTCATCTTTGCGAAACAGTTGAAGGTTCTTTTATTAAAATATCCCTCAATTCACCAAATCATCTCAATCCTTTTGATCTGCCTCGTGTTAAAGATGATGATGATCCGGAAGATATTTTGCGCAATAATATTGCTAATCTTCTTGGTCTTTTGCATATTATGCTGGGGTCAATCACGCCGGAAGAAGATTCAATTCTTGATCGCGCCATCAGGGAAACCTATAGCATTAGAGATATCACGCCGGAAACTGATTTTAATCGACTTGCCAAGGAAGCTTTCCCGACAATGACCGATTTGCATCAAGTTTTGCGTAGTATGGAAGGTGGAGAAATGCTGGCTATTCGTATGGAAAAATATACGGAGGGAATTTTTTCCGGTTTTTTAAATAATTCCACTAATATTCGCGCAGACAATCAATTGGTGGTTTTCAATATTCGCGATATGGAAGAAGAATTGCGCCCGGTGGCGATGTATACTATTTTACAATTTATCTGGAATGAAATGCGTACGGAAATAAAAAAGCGGATTGTGCTTGTTGATGAGGCATGGGTGATGATGAAATCTGACGACGCTGCATCTTTTCTTTTCGGAATTGCCAAGCGTTGTCGCAAATATTTCACGGGATTGACAACGATTACGCAAGATGTTAATGATTTTTTATCTTCTCGCTATGGAAAAGCGATTGTTACCAATTCTTCGATTCAACTTTTACTAAAGCAATCTCCGGCTGGAATTGATGTTATTTGCGACACATTCTATCTTACCGATCAAGAAAAATTTTTGCTTTTGGAAAGTAATGTTGGAGAAGGTATTTTTTTTGCCGGTACAAAACATGTTGCTATTAAAATAGTTGCGTCTTATTCTGAGGATCAAATTATCACTACCGATCCGTCACAGCTTTTGGAAATAGAGCAAGCTAAAAAAGAATTTGATGAAGAAAATGCCTAAATCTAGCAAAATTAAATATGTCTCAAGAACAAGAATATAAAAGAAATTTAGATCAGGCACGGGAAAAAGATCACGATAATGGTGGAGAAAATAAAGGTGAAAATAAAAAAGAAGAAAAAAATAAAAATAAACCAGCTAAAAAATCCTCTCGAAAAAAACTGCTTAACAATCTAAAAAAAGCGTCTGATATTGCAATGGCTATGATTTTTTCGATTGAAATCCGCGATATTTTTTTCATGCTTGCCATATTTATGGCTGCACTTAAGGACATTTCTGATATTCCAGAAATCGGTTCGCTTCCCGGTGTTGGAACAGTGCTTACTATTATGGCATCCATAACTATCGCTGTCGGGATGTTGGTTTCGGGAAATTATAGATCGGGAAAAAAAAATAAATCAAATGTGAAAAGGGCGATTAAAAAATGGGGAATATTGGGAGGAGGAACAATGATGGAAATGCTGTTTGGAATTAATTTTTTACCCGTGGAAACATTAACCGCATTGATCACCTTCGGAATGATGCTTATTGAAAGAGCGGAGCTCAAAAAAGAAGAAAATAATAATGAAGATGAAGATGAATCTAATGAAGATACGGAAGAAAATTGAATTTAGTAGAAATAAAAGCCAAATAAATGTTTCAAGTGAAAAAAAATAAATTAGATTTAAACTTATTTTTACATAATCAAAAAGTGTTGATTGGTTTTGTTGCGATGTTAGCTTGCTTATTTTTAGGAATTACTTTTCCTACCCAAAATTCCGCGCAATTAATTACTAAGAATATATTTTTTCTTATTCTTCTTCCCGGTATTTATATTAAAATATTTCTTGAGAAAAATATTTCAGATTTCGGTTTTAATTTAAGGGAAAATAAAGTAGCACTGATTTGGGGAAGCGGGCTCGGTTTGCTTTTACTGGCAACTTTTTTTATGTTGATTCATTATTCCGGTTTTCGCACAGGTTATAAATTGTCAGTGACAGCAGTTTCTAATTTTTGGTTTTTTCTTTTTTATGAGCTGATAATCGTTAACTTTACCGTGTTTGTTAATGAAGTTTTTTTTCGTGGCTTTCTATTTTTTCTTTTGGAAAAAGAAATGAATTATTGGGTGATTCTTGTTCAGGCTATAGTTTATTTTTTAATGCTTTTATTTGTCGGAGCGTTTTCTTGGCAAACTGTTCCGTTTATTTTATTCGCAATTACTGGAGGAATTTTGGTTTACAAAACAAAATCTTTTTTATACTCGTATTTTTTGCATATTTTTGTTATAATAATTCTAGATAGTTATATAATTTATTTAGCGCGATGAAAAAAGTTTTTAAAAATCTTTTCTTTTTCACTCTGATTATTGTGAATATTTTTTTTATTAATATTCCATTTATTTATGCCTTTGATTCTTTTAGTCTTTCTAACCCTGTCGGAGTTGAAAACTCCATATTAGGAGATTTAGGTGTCAATAAAGACGAATTGCGTTATAACATTCAAAATATGAATGTTGCTAGACAAAAAAAGAATCCGCCACAAGTGATGCTTACTTTTGAGCCAGCTAATCCTGTCCCCGGGCAAAAAGTAACTGTTACAGCAACACCAATCTATTTTATCAATGATGCAAAAAATCTTTATTTTACATGGTATCTTAAGAACGATAAGTGCACCGATAAAACACTGGATGGTGATAATTATAAATACAACAAAGATTGCGATCTTAACGGCGATGGAAAGGTTAATATTGAAGATTATAAAATTAAAGCAATGAGAATAATTGCCAGTAATGATTTTGATTATGCGAATAATGATTATTCCAAGCAAACAACTTCCAATAATGGTTACAAAGCTTCCGGAGGCGGTGATGACCAAAAAGGCAAGACTACACACTGTTATTTTCATGATAATGCTACCGGAGATGAATATGAAATAGATAAAACTAATTGCGGAAGTTCACAAAATGGACATCTTTTTGCTCAACCGCCAAAAGATGGCTCGTATCATGCCACAGGAAGTGGAACATTTGGCATAGATGATGAAAGATTTTGGCGTACCAATCCCAACGCTGATGATACTGCGGGCACTGGAAACAATGATGGAGCAAATGTTGCCGGACTTGGCGAGGAAACTTTTACTTTTAATTATACTCAAGGAGATAAAATCGGCGTTGTTGTTGAAGGAACTTCTTTCGAGCCGACTCAATATAGTGATGCTTCGTATAAAACAATGTGGGCATTTACTAAAAATACTTGCAACAATTTGAAGGCAAATCTTACTTCCAAATACCCAATAAGCGATTCAAATACTGTTACTACAGCAGATAGCCCGATTGCCAATTGCACGACTGCTGTTACGACAACAACAACAAAAGATATTTTTGGTACGCAAGTAAATAATTTTGCCAATATTCGCACCTACACAACAGTCGAGACTAAAATTAGCTGTATTGATCCTGTAACCGGATTGGCAACAGAAATTCCTAGCGGTTATCAAGCGGATACAATAACAAGAAGTTCAACTTGCCAGCAATCTGACACGGAATCGGGAGGTGGATCGGTGACATATAATAATAATGTTTTTACTTGTTCTGGCGTGATTGATGGAACAGATTCTCAGGCATCACAAGGAGATATTTCTATTTCAGATCTTAATAAATGCCTTTATGAAAATTTAATCACACCTTCGGAAGGTGGCGGTGCCAAGCAAAAAATAAATGTCAATATTTCTTACAGTCCGCAAAATCCGATTAATGATAGTAGTGGCGGAAGCAATGGTGATCAATTAATTTTTAATTCAACTGTTAGCGGAGCACAAAATCCGGACTATCTTAATTATACCTGGCAAGTTTATAAAGGTGATTCAATCGATACTGAAAATTGGACTTTGCTTACAAAAACAGAAATTCCGGATGCTACACAAATGACAGGACTGGGCATGAATAGTTTTAAATTCAAATTGAATTTTACCGAAGATATCCCAAAATTTTTAAAAGTAAGATTATCTGCTAAAGATTCTATTGCAAAAGGAGAAACGCAAGAAGGGCATACTGATACAATTGTCGCCGTTTCTTCTTCCACAGAAAGAATTAAAATTTTTCCAATAACAATCACCTATCCGACAAGCACTTCAACTGATAGCCCTACTATAAAGCTTGATGATGGTTCTGCTGATAATGAGTTGTGTTTAAGCGATCCCGGAGGGACGGGAAAAAAGATACCAGCAGCTGTTTGTTATGTAACAAAAAATGATATCTTGGGAATAAAAATTGACAATACTGATAGGAATAGCTATTCTGATTTTCTTTGGACAATTGATAATGTTCCATTGACATGTCCCGCTTCTAATTTTGACGGATGCATTTCTGATGCCCAAGCAAATACGAACAAAATTTATTTGCCAATTCTCAAAAATATTGGCGAACAATTTACATTAGGCCTATCAGCAACAAAAACAACCGGAGAAAAATTAAGCTTGACAAGAGTTTTCAAGGTTATTGATCCGACAGTTAAAATTGTTCCAATGGAAAAAGATGGTGAAACAATTGTTTGTCGGGGAAAGCTTTTGGGAAAATATGCTGATTTGCAAGGAAAGGTGTGGGATGATCGTAGCGATACTGATTTTAATGCACTTACCGGACATGATATTGTTTTGATTCCGGATATTTTAGGAGTCAATTTTTCCCAAATAAAAGATACTAATTATCAATGGATTGTCGACGGAAATGCTATAACAAAAGATAATGTTACGGAATATGGAGGATATGGCTTAGATACAGAATCGGGTTCGCTTACGCTTCCGCCAAAAAATGAAGGAGAGAGTTATGTTATTGGTTTTTCTTTGCCGTATACACAAAAGGTTTCCAAAAAACGACTGCTTAATCAATATTGGAATGTTGGCTATAATGATTTTTATGAAAAAAAATTATCTTCTCAGATTCAAATTAAAATGGTTAGTCTGAGTTCCGAGTTGGCAAAAACCGATCCGACTCAAAAAAGAATTCTAGCCACAATATCATCAGGAATTCCGAGTTATATCTCTTTTCTTTTTCGCATGGTTATCTCCGGATTTGCTTTGATTGTTATTGCAAAAGTATTGCTCTATATTTTTCCCAAAACAAAAAATTATTATGAAGAATAAAAAAATATCCGAAATCAATTTTTTTGGATTTAAAAAAATATTTCTAGCTGTTATTTTCTGTGGCATTCTTTTGCCGTTTCTTTCTTTTGCTTCAGCCGGTTTGGATATGAGTAAGCTTACATATAAGCCATTGGAAGAAATTCCCGGATTTGGTAAACCGACATCATATACCGAATATGTTTTGGCGATTTATGATTTTGGTCTTTGGACTGTCGGAATTTCAGCTGTGCTTATGATTTCGTTTGGAGCTTTCATGTATATCACCAGTGCCGGAAATTCTAGTACGACCGGAAAAGCGAAAGGGATCATTTCCGATGCTATTGCCGGAGTAATTTTGGCATTAGCTTCCTATGTGTTGATTTATACTATTAATCCAACATTACTGAATATAAATTCACCGTCTTTGCTTGTCGGTGGCATTAGCGGAGGAAGCGGATCTGCAACATTGGGAACAAGTAGCGGAACGGGCTCAACTTCCAAGGGATACGCAAGCGCTTGCCCCAACTCCGGTTCGACTACTCCAATTAATTATAGTGGAGCAACTAGTGACACTGCAATTAAGCCGGATAGTACTTGCGATCAGTATGATAATCTTTTTAAGGAGTATGGGACTGATGGAGTTGATCCAAAGATGCTTAAAGCGATTGCTCAAATAGAATCAAGCTGTGGAAAAAATAAAGGTCCAAGCTCTTCCGGTGCTTGTGGGTTGATGCAAATTCTTCCTAAAACCGCTAAAGCTGATTGCAGTAAACTTAATAGCGATGATGAATTTTCTATTAAAACAGCAGCCAGTCTCATTAGGGAAAATCTTCAAAGTTCTTGCGTGACTTCTGCGTCTGATAGGAATGCCGCTATTTTTGCCGGTTATAATAGTGGCTACGGTTGCGGGAGTGCCGCTTGTTCACCCAAAAAACATGCGCTTTGTGCTAGTAGCGATTGTTCCGGATCGCTTGCTTTTCAGTGTTGCAAAAATCCGGGAAGCCTCCAGCAGTCGCTTTCTTATGCGTGGAATGGGATAGGGTTAATGAATAAGCTTAAGTGATAAATAAGAAGTAAATAAAATTCATGTTTAAAAAAATAAAAAAACAAACTATTTTTTTTTCAATTTTCTTGGCAACAGTTTTTTTTGGGTTGTTTCATCTTGCGTCAGCTTCTTCTGGCTTAGTCCCTTGCGGAACCGGAGTGGCCGATGCTTGCACGCTTTGCTATTTGATTGTCGGAATAAAAGGCGTAATTGATTTTGGATCAAGTATTATTATCGTTGTTGCTATAACAGGAATCACTATTGCCGGAGTGATTTATGTTGTTTCCGCGGGAAATCCATCACTTACAAAAAAAGCCAAGGAGTTTATCGTATCTGTTATTATCGGCGTTGCTATTTTTTTAGGAGCATGGCTTATTGTGAATATAATTATGACTGTGCTTGCCAAAACTGATTTGGGTATTCAAAAAACCGATTGGCACACCTTCACTTGTTCAACAGAAAGTTCCACAATAACTACTTATAGCTCCGGAGACATTCCTGATGCGCCTGCGGTTACTTCTAGCGATTTGAAATTTCAAAATACAAATATAGCAGCTCAATTTGGCGATGCATCGGATGATTTGAAAAAAGTACTCGCCTGCCTTCACAGTAAAATAAATTCTTTTACTATCAATTCAATTTCCGATAACAATGGTGGTGGCGCCTCATGTTATAATAAATATAGCATAAAATGTGCTAATGATAGTGACACAAAATGTTGTCATCATGCAAGGACATCCTGCCATTATGGAGGAACAAATTCAGCTTGTGCAGGAAAATCCTACGCTGTTGATGTGTCGGAAGTGAATGATTCAATTACCAGCGCCGCCAGAGAATGCGGAGCAAAAGCCCTTAAGGAAGGAACGCATACACACATAAGTATTCCGGGAAATTGTGGTTGCGATGCCGGTTTAAAATAAAAAAATATGTCTAAGAGTAAAAAAATATTTTTTGTTTCATTGGCCCTTTTTTGCGTTTCTTTGTTTTTTTTCGGTGTCTACAATATTGTTTTCAAGAAAACAGTTGTTCCAGTTAACCAGTCGGCGCAAAATAAAGCTGTTTTAGAAAAAAAACCGGCGGAAGTGGCAAAAATAAGCCAATCAGCAATCTTGCCTATTAGTAGTGAAGCTATTTTAGCACCGGTGATTATTAGTAATACAGATACGCTAAAATATTATTCCCAAACAAACGGACAGGTCTATCAAATCGATTTCAATGGAAATAACAAAAAAAATCTTTCCGATAAAACACTAACCGGATTAACCGGCGTTCTTTGGTCTCCGGATAAAAATAAAGTCATCACAAGTTTCGCGCGTAATGGAGGCATTGATTTTTATTATTATGATTATGGATCGCAAAAAAGCGCACCGATTAAAAAAAATGTTGATGCTATAGCCTGGCAAAATACCGGTAATAGAATTTTTTATAAATATTACGACTCTAAAACCAAAAAAAGGACACTCAATATTTCCGATCCGGACGGAAGCAACTGGTTGAAATTGACCGACGTTGATTTTCGTGATGTTTCCATTGCTCAAATTCCTGCCAGCGGTTTGATTTCTTTCTGGAATAAGCCGGATGCTTTTTTTCCAACTGCGCTAAAAACAATCTCACTTATCGGCGGTGATGCGAAGGATATCTTTAGCGGAGTTTTTGGCGCGGATTATCTTTGGAATAATAATGGAACAAATGCGTTAGTTAGCAATAGCGATAAAAAGGGCGGAACAAAAATGCAACTTTCAGTTATCAATGAAAATGGAGGAGAGCTAAAAAACTTGGACATTGCGACATTGGTTTCGAAATGTGCTTGGTTAAGCGATAACAAAAATATTATTTGCGCTGTTCCGGGAGAAATTCCTGCCAATTCAATTATGCCTAATGACTATGATTCAGGAAAAATTCATACCGCGGACACTTTCTGGAAAATTAACACGCAAACTGGAGAAAAATCGGCTGTTATTGATGTGAGTAAGATTGATAAAAATTATGATGCTACGAACCTATTTTTTAATTTAGATGAAAGTATTTTATTTTTTCAAAATCGCACAGATGGAAAGCTTTATCGAATGGCTCTTTAGGGAAATAAATGTAAAATGCGACTAGATTAAATTTATCAACAGCCAAAACATAACCGATAAATCATTTTTAAAATATACAGTGTCAATTATTCCGTGTAAGAGAAAATAAAACATAATCGCCAAGCCCAAAAGTCTTAATGAATCGCCATTTTCTTTTTTTAAAGTGGATTTGATCCAAAAAAATAATAACAAAACAAATCCGATGAAGCCAATTATTCCGGAATAAAGCCAAAAAGCCAAATAGAGATTGTGCGGATGTGGAACGGCCCATTCGAGGTAGGGCGGAAAGTATTTTTGATAAGTTAAATATTTATTTTGAAAATTTCCAATTCCAATGCCCCAGAAAAAATTATCATGTAGTATTTTTTCCGCAGAACGCCAAATCATCAGGCGAGAAAAAAATGATGAGTGAGGATTGAGCAAGAGCAAATCTGTAAATTTGTCCTTTCCTTGTTGAAACAAGAAAAGAATCAATATTCCGGTTAGAAATAAAAAGATATTTTTAGCGAATTTTTTCTTTTTCCATAAAATAATAATTAAAAAGCTGGCAATAATTGAAAACCATGCGCCATAAGAATATGTCAAATAAACGGAAAAAATAATGGGCGTCAGTGAAAAAAAAAGCCAGTATTTTTTATTTTTTAAATTAAGCAAATCAACCGTTTTTCCAAAATGGGCGATAAAAAAAGCCGGAGCCAAATACATGGCCAAATAATTTGGCGAGTTGAACATACCCTCCAATCTTCCGTCATAAGTTATTTTTCCGAGAAAAAAATAAGTCAAAGAAAGTAACGCTACGAAAAAAGCGGATAAATAGTAGGTGCTAAATATTTTTTCTTTTTGCTCTTTATTAAGCGCCGATCCGGCAATAAGAGAAAAAATAAATGGTAAAAAAAGCCACGATTTCAAAATTCCCATTGCTTCGGAATAGTTTTTATTAAATAATACTGCAAAAATAAAACCTGAAAAAATCAATCCGGAAGACCAAAGAATTCTTTTTTGTTTTGAAAAAAAAGCAACTAACTCTTTTTTTTTCTTGTGAAAAAAAAGCCAGAAAAAAATATCCGCCATAATTAAAATATCCAGGAAGTTGAGTGAAAAAAAGAAAAAATTTACTTTTATTAAATAGCTTGGTAAAAGTAAAATTGTAAGATAAATTAAATTTTCCAGTTTAATTATTTTTTTCATTGTCGAATGAGGCGATTATTAAAAATAATGGCAAAATTATTGGTGAGTAAAGCGGAGTTTCCACTAAGGCATGTCCGGAAAAAATAACTATGCTTATCATCGCGCAAAAGAAAAAAGTATCCTTTTGGGCTTTTTTCGCAAAATCAAAAATCAAGGTTGCGATCAAGCTAATCCAAACAAATAGGTTGATTAATCCGGTTTCTGCTGCGATGTCAAAATAAATGCTATGCGCATAAATCGGATCGCGATAATTCGCTTTAGGGTTTATCGCAAGAGGATAGTTGCCAATGCCTACGCCTAAAAATGGATAATTTTGAATAATTGCAATGGCTTTTCCCCAAGTTTCCATGCGACCTTGATTGGAGCCTTCCTTAAGGTTGAAGCTAGAAAAAAAACGATCGGAAACAGGACTGGGAATAAATAGTGTTAAAATACCTATTAAAAAAAGTATGCTTATTGTCAATTGATAGCGTTTTTTTATTTTATCCCAAGTTGTTAGAAAAAATATTCCGGCACCCAAAGAAAGACCCAAATAACCGCCTCGTGAAAAAGTCAAAAAATCCGAAAAGAGCATTA
The DNA here is from genome assembly GCA_021777675.1 of bacterium. Classification (GTDB taxonomy): domain Bacteria; phylum Patescibacteriota; class Minisyncoccia; order Moranbacterales; family UBA2206; genus UBA9630. The sequence goes on from JAJYDG010000001.1 coordinate 88,245, forward strand.
TTAAAAAAATAATCAGATAAAGCTTCCTCTTATTTTTCAAATATAATCCAAAAGAAAATGGGGCAATCATTCCCAGAAAAAAAGCCAACATATGAGGATCGGGAAACATAGCAATCGATCGCAAATAAGTTTTTCCGGAAATATTTACCAGCCAACTGGGATTTTTCAAGACGGCCGTTGTTACGCTTTTTCCCAAAAAAAACGGAACAATATTTTTTGACCAAAAACTGTAAGTGACATCCAGACCAAAAATAAACTGAGCAATAAATTGAAAAATAGCGATAATAGAAATAATTCCTCCACCAAGCACAAGCGCCTTGGCAACGCGCTCTTTTCTATTTTTTGTGTCAAGTGAGTCAGAAAAAACAAAATAAAGAGGAAAAACCGATAATAAAAATAAAAATTTTCTCAATGACCAATCGATATCTTTGGCGACTGAAAAAGAAAGAAGATTGATTGCTAAAAAACAAATGATAAAAAAATTTGTTTTGGTATTTCCGATATTAATCCTTTTCTTTTTTAAACTTTCGGCCAGCCAAATAAACAATAAAAGCAAAATAAAAATTCTTCCACTAGCTAAATCAATTCCCGCGCTTGGATTAAGCGCTAATTGAAACGGCAAATAAAAGCAAAAAACCAATAAAAGTTTGAACAGCATAAAATTTAGTGAGTTGAATTTAGATTTCTTTTTTGCGCCAATTATTTTTCAAATTTGATAGAAAAATAAAAACCGGCATTCCGGTAAAGCGGAAAAATTTTAAACAAAATAGATAAATGCGACCAGCGTGTTTTTTGAAATAATAATCTTGCGCTAAATAATATTGTTTTTTTTGTGTATTTTTTTGGCAATAACTTTTTCCGCCATAATGCAATATCGAAAAATCATTAAAGCAAACTATTTTTTTGTTTTTTTTGCGAGCGCGCTTGCAAAGATCAACATCTTCAAAATACATGAAAAAATTTTCATCAAAACCATTCAGTTCTTTGAATAATTCTTTGGAAATAAACAAAGCTGTTCCGGAAACCCAATCCGGATCCTTTTTGATTTTATTTTTTAAATCACCTTGCAAGTAAAATTTATTTTTTAGAATTTGTTTCAGGGTGATTTCTGTTCCAAAGCTCCATTCTTGTTGATTTCCGTTTTCATCAATCAATTCTCCTCCGGCAATCCCAAGGTTTTTAGTCGTTTTAAATCTTTCGCAGACTTTTTGAAAATCGGCAAAAATTATTTGCGTGTCCGGATTGAGAAAAAGAAGAAGTTCCCCGTGTGCTTTTTTTGCGCCTAAATTATTGGCTGCTCCAAAGCCAAGGTTGTTTTCGGTTTGAATGATGCTTATGTGAGGAAAGAGATTGTTCAACCCTTCTAGCTCATTTTTCTTGCCATTGTTAACGATAATTATTTCAAACAGGCTATAATCGGTTTTTTTAAAAAGAGAAGCAAGGCATTTTTCCAAATATGTCCGACTGTTATAATTAACAATGATAATCGTCAATTTTATTGTTTGCATTTAAATTTTCTTGAAGTCATTGTAAGCTTTTTGCACGATTAGGGCAATTTCATTTTTTTTATTTTTTAATAAATCGATTTTATTTTTTAATTTGCGCAGTAAAATGAAAAATGAAATCCATGGGCGAAGATATTTTGATGCATTTTTATGAAAGAAAAGCAATCCGGAAAAGACTAGCCAATAAGTTTTATTTTTCTTGTTGTTCGAGCTTTTTTCGAAATGCCAAACGGAGGAATCTTTTACTGTCAAAATAGAAAAACCGGCTTTTTTGGCACGAACTGAAAAATCAACATCTTCCCAATAAAGAAAAAAATCTTCATCCAAAAGCCCGATTTTCTTAAAAACATCCGCTTTGATTAACATTGCGCAACCGGAAATGAAATCAGTTGCTCCATCAATATGGAGAGCTTTCATTTTCAGCCAATCGATTTTTCCGCCTGAAAACCAAATATTTTCGCTATTTCCTGAAAAAATTAGAGGACTTGCCAATCCGGCGTTTTTATTTATATTCATTGTTTCAATCAATTCTGTCAGAAAAAGTTTTTCTACGCGCGTATCATTATTAAGCAATAAAACAAATTCAGCCATTTTTTCCAGTGAATATTTGATTCCGACATTATTTCCTGCGGAAAAACCAAGATTAGTTTCATTTTTAATAAAAACAGCTTTAGGGAAATATTGCTTAGCTATTTCCAACGATCCATCTTTTGAATCATTGTCAACAACAACCACTTCAAAATTGGGATATTCCAAGCAAAAAACACTGGAAAGACATTCCTTGAGATAGTCTTTCCCATTATAATTTAAAATGACAATATTAACCTTAGGGGATTGTTTCATAATTTTTTATGCCCTTTTTACTAATTATACTGGTTATTTCTGAAATTTCCACTGCTCTAAATAGCCATAGAGCCAAAATGTAGATAAATATACTTGAAATGCCCAAAAAATAAAAGTTTTTAGCTTGAAAGAAAAAAAGAAAAACGGCCATTACGCCCCCTGCCAAAAGAATGCGATTGGCTTTTTCTGCTGTTGGAAAATAATTTAAATTTTTAAAAATCAAATAACCCCCGGAAAGAGCGACTAATGTTTCCGTGAGTACTGAGACTACAGTTGCTGCCATATAGGAAAAGAGGCGAATAAAAATAAGATTGGCGACAACATTGAATACGGCAGCTCCGGATAGCATATACATCAATTTTTTTTGTAAATTTCCCGCAATTAAAATGGCATTAAATAAATTGCTGAAAAAAATTGCCACTAAAGCAAAAATCAATATACGAAGTACCGCTGCCGATTCGGGAAATCCAGGTCCGCCGATTAAACGAATTACTCCGCTTGAAAGAAAAACTGTTCCAATCGCTAGCGGAACTGTTAAAAGCAGAAAAACTTTGAAGGTTTTGTTGGCAATGTCTTTAAATTTTTTGTCATCGATAAAAATAGCTTGAGAAATAATCGGAAAAACCAAACCCACAATCATTGCCGGAAAAAAAGTGATATTTTCCAGGACCTTATATGCTAAGTTGTAAATTCCCACCTCAACATTGCTTTTGAGTATGGATAGAAGTATGGTGTCTATTTTGAAATAAATAAAAACTACAACAGCCATTATTCCGATTGGATAGGACTCTTTTAGGAATTTTTTCCAATAAACCAAATCGCAGCGCCATTTTAATTTGACATATTTTTTAGACCATCCATAAACAAGCAAAAAACTAAATAGCATATTGAATAAAAGGGAAGCCATAATCCAAGAAAATCCCAGTTTTAATTTTACGGCTATGATAATAATTGCTAATTGTAAAAGTTTTCCCAGAAATTCCGAAATCGCCACTCTATCCATCGCTAAATGCTTTTGAAAAATTCCATTTAGTACTTGATAAGCGGAAGAAAAAATAAAAGAAGTTGCCACAATAATAATGCCATATTTTACTTCTGGCGCATAGGGCAGAAAATAAACTAAAATAAAAGAAAACAATAAAACAAGCAGTGAAAACAAGACACGCATGGAAAAAACATTGCTCATAATTTCATTCTGATTGGCGCCCGGGCGAGATATTTCTCTAGTTGAAAATTGATACAGTCCAAGGTCGGAAATGGCGGAAAAAAAAGATAAGAACGCCAATACAGTGGCATAATTTCCAAAGCCGTCTTGTTTCAAATAGCGTGTGATAAAGCCAATTGAAGCCAAGGCTAAAATGGTCGATAAAATTTTAGAAATACTGCTTACAAGGACATTGTAGGCTATTTTTCTGGCAATAACCATAAAAAAACTTAATCAATTATTGGCGTAATAGAAATGCGTCTATCTTCTCCATCGCCAACACTTTGAGTTTTTACTTTCTTATTTTTGGAAAGCTCAAGGTGCACCACTCTTCTTTCATAGGCTGTCATCGGACGCATTGTGATAGTTTCTTTTTTTGCACAAGCCTCATCTGCCATAGCTGAAGCAAGGTGAATAATTGAATCATTTTTTTCTTTGCGGTAGTTATTAACATCCAAAATAAAATTAATCGGATCGGTAATTTTTTTTCTGACAATTATTCTTATCATGTGCTGTAAAGCTTGAAGATTCATTCCGTATTGTCCGATTAAAAAACTGGAATCTGAAGTTTTTATGTTATAAACAAGGGCGGAAAATTCAGAATCTGCGTCTTTTTCAATTTCTATTATAACCGAAAACCCCATTTTTTCGATTAATTCGGAAATAATCGTGCTAATTTCTTGTTCAATCTGTTTTTTTTCCATAAAATTTAAGTTTATAAAAAAATTAAATCAAAATTAATTTTCCCTGCAGTAGCTTTTATTTTTTGTATTTTTCCAATTGTTTTTGTTGAACAATCATAAAAAGCGTTGATACCAGCCAATAGAGCGCTAGTCCTGCGGGGAATTTTATACCAATAAAAAGTGTCATTATTGGAGCAAGATAAAGCATTTGTTTTGACATAATTTGTGCCATATCAGGATCTTTCGTGCTCTTTTCTTTCAGTTTGTTGTTATTCTTAGCATCAGATGTTTTCTTAGTTTCCATCAATAATTTTGTTTGAAAGTATTGTGCTCCCGCTGCCGCAACAATCAAAAAAATATGCGCAATTTCCGCAAAATTAAGATTATTGAAATTAACAGCGCGAGACAAATCAATCAATCCGAGAAAAAAACGGTTTATTTGACCGGGATTTTGAATGAATGGGTGGTATAGATCAGCGTCATTAACGATCAATCCGTTTTGGGAAATATTGAATAGTACGCGATAAATGGCAATCAAAAAAATCATTTGAAAAATTAGTGGCAGACAACCGGAAAAAGGATTGGCTTTGTTTTCACGATAAAATTCCATCATTGCTTTCGTTTGTTTTTCTTTGTCATTTTTATATTTATCCTGAATTTCTTTTATCTTGGGTTGCAATTCTTGCATCTTCTTTTGCGATTCAATCTGTTTTTTGCTCAAAGGAACCAATAATAATTTAATCAAGATCGTTACTAAAATAATTGCAATGCCAAAATCATGAAAAGGCACGAAGTTATAGATAAAAATCAAAAGATTATAAATCGGGCGATAAATAAATTCATTAAATAAAAATCCCATTGTATTTTTTTAGATTCTAAAAAATTATTTTCTATTGTAAAATCCGCCTTTTTCCAATAAACCAAAAAGTGCTTTTGCCGGATTGCTTTTTGCGTTCCAGCCTTTTTGTATGATTACGACAATATCGATTCCACCGGAAATATTTTCCAAATCCCTTCTGAAAAAAGCTCTTATTTGGCGTTTTAGCCGATTGCGATCTACAGCTTTTTTTATGCTTTTTACGCCGATAGAAATGCCCATGCGCATTACGGGCAAATGGTTTTTTCTGACCCGTAAAACTATCTTATCACAAAAAAGAGACTTTCCATAGTGATAAACAATGTTAAAGTCTTCTTTCTTTTTTAATCTATTTTGCAAAGGCAACATTGAAGTTTCAAAAAACAATTACACCGTTGTAAGTTTGGCTCTGCCGTTTCTGCGTCGAGCTTTTAAGACATTTTTTCCTGCTGCGGTGCTATTTCTTTTTCGAAAACCGTGTCTTCTGGCTCTTTTTTGACTTTTTGGTTTATATGTTTCGCTCATACCTTTCCCTTGTTTAAACTACTTAATTAACTATTTTAGAGTCTATCAATAATTATGAAAAAAGTCAATAAAAACGCCAAAATACATTTAATTTTTTTTATTTTCGTGCAATTTTTTCCGTTTCATATATAATACAAAATAGAAATAATAAAAACATGATTGGAAAAATCAGAGGAAAAATTGAAACAATCAAAGAAAACTATGCCATTGTAGATGTGCATGATGTTGGCTATAAAATTCAGATGAATAGTTATTCTTTAGCTAAAATTGCCGGAAAAGAAACGGTTGAACTTTTTGTCCATACTCATGTGCGTGAAGATGTGTTGGCATTATATGGATTTCTGACCGAAGAGGATCAGGAAATGTTTGAGCTTCTGATTTCCATTTCCGGCATCGGTCCGAAAGCCGCTTCGAGTATTTTGGCAATCGCCAGCCCCAAAACAATTAAAGCGGCGATTGTTAATGAAGATACTTCAATTCTCACTAAAGTTTCCGGTGTAGGAAAAAAAACGGCAGGGCGAGTAATTCTCGAGTTGAAAAATAAAGTCGGCGTTATTTCAGTTAGCGATCAAGACGAAACAACTGGCGATTCCAATGCGATCGAAGCACTGATGGCAATGGGATATAGTGCCTACGAAGCGAGGGAAGCTTTGAAAAGCGTGCCAAGCGATGTTTCCGATATCGGAAAAAGAGTGGGAATAGCGCTTAAAAATATGGGAAAGAAATAATTTTATGACAGAAGAATTTTTGCAGTCGAAAGTATGGCTTCAGTTTCAAGAAAGTGTTGGACGAAAAACTTTTCAACTTAGAATGGATAATTTCGAAGTAAATATTATTCAGCATACTCTTCCCATAATTGGAAAATATTTTTATGTTCCCAGAGGATTGAAGCTTGGTAATTTGGATGTAGAAAAAATAATTAAATTAGCGAAAAAAAACAATGCCGGTTGGATTAGAATTGAATCAGAAACAGAAGAATCATTGGATATTATCAGAAAAAATACAAGATGCAAAGTTGTTAAAGCTCCACACGATGTGCAGCCAAAAGAGATTTTTATAATTGATATTTCCAAAAGTGAGAAGGTGCTTTTGGCTGAAATGAAGCCTAAAACTCGCTATAATATTCGATTGGCGGAAAAAAAAGGTATAAAAATTTTTAGTGTTAAAAATGAAAAAATTATTGCGGAATTTTTAAGACTTACGCAAATAATGGCAAAAAGACAGAAAATAAAAACGCATGCGGAAAATTATTATCGTAAAATGTTGGAAATTATTCCTGATAATATTTTAAAACTATATGTGGCGGAATACGGGGGGGGAATTATTGCGGCTAATCTGGTGGTTTTTTATGGTGATATTTGCATTTATTTGCATGGAGCATCTGATGATAGCTATCGTAGCGTAATGGCGCCTTATTTATTGCAATGGCATCAAATTTGCGATGCGAAAAAAGCGAATTGTGCAAAATATGATTTTGGCGGAATTTCCAAAATAAAATGGCAAGGGATTTCCAGGTTCAAGCAAGGCTTTTCACCGAAAACTTTGCCAACTGTTTTTTTGGGAAGTTATGATGTTATTGTGAATGATAAAAAATATGCGATTTATAGAATTTTGCAAAAATTAAAAACTATTTTTTGAAAAAAATGAAAAAAATAATTCCGCAAAAAATAAAAAATCTTTATCATTTCTGGCAAGCGATTATTGCGAATGTTTATTATCTTTTTCCTTCAAAAAAGATTAAAGTCATCGGGATTACCGGCACTAATGGCAAGACTACTACTTGCCAAATGATTACTAAAATCCTGGAAGAATCAGGGAAAAAAGTAGCAATGATTTCGACGATTAATTTTAAATTGGGAGAGAGGGAATGGATAAATAAAACCAAATTTACCACTGTTTCCACTTTTGCGACGCAAAAATTTATTGCTTTGGCAGTAAAAGAGAAATGTGATTATTTGGTTTTGGAAACATCTTCTCATTCCCTTGATCAGTATCGAGTGTGGGGAATTGAATATTTCATAGGAGTTATTACAAATATAACGCGTGAACATTTGGATTATCATAAAACGATGGATGGATATCGCCAGGCAAAATTAAAATTATTTAAAAATATAAAAACAGCAATTGTTAATTTGGACATGGAGTATCCGGAAGAATTTTTGAAATATGGCACGGAAAAAGTTTTCGGATATACTGCGAAAAATGAAAATGTCAAAATTGAAACACGAAACAATGATAAAATAAAAATTATTCAAGCTGAAAATGTGAAATTGGGAATTGACGGTTCCGAATTTAAAGTTGAGAAAACAGAATTTAAAATAAATTTGCCGGGATTATTCAATATTGAAAATGCTTTAGCGGCGATTTGCACAGGGATTTCCGAAGGGATTGATTTGGGTGTAATAAAAAAGGCGTTAGCAAAAATTATGAGAGTACCGGGAAGAATGGATGAAGTGAGAAATAATTTAGGATTAAAAATAATCATTGATTATGCGCTAACACCAGATTCGATGGAAAAATTGGGCGTGCTTATTTCAGAGCAAAAATTGCCTAATAAAAGCATTATTTGGGTGTTTGGTTCCTGCGGAGAGCGTGATCGTGGCAAGCGTCCAATGATGGGTGAAATCGTTTCGCGCTATGCGGATTATGCAATTGTAACCAATGAAGATCCTTACAATGAAGATCCGCAAGCAATTATCGACGCAGTATTTTCCGGTGCAGTAAAAAATAAAAAATTAAAAGAAAATAAAAATTGTTGGAGAGTTCTAGATAGAAGACTGGCAATTGCCAGTGCGCTAAAATTAGCCAAGCCCGGCGATGTTATTTTAGTAACCGGCAAAGGCGCAGAAGAAACAATGGCAGTGGGTAAAAAAAGAATTCTTTGGAATGATCGCAGAGTGATTGAAGAAGAACTTAAGAAATTAAAAAAAAATAATGAAGAATAGAAAAAAATATATCAGCGCGTTTTTTATTTTGTTTAGCGTTTTTCTGTCTGGATGCTCCGGGTCGCAGGTTGAAAATAAAACAACAACAAACATTGCCAAATCGCCGAAGAATTATACAAAAAATAATCCGGATGAAGTTAAGAAAAAACAATGTCCAAGCGGTTTTGTTTTGGTACCCGGTAATTCTTTATATGAAACAACTGATTTTTGCGTGATGAAATATGATGCGAAATGTGCCTCGATTTCCAATCCGAATCAGCCTTTTCAGCCGGATAAAAATAGTGCTTGCTCCGGAATGAAAGATGGAAAATATGAAGGAGTTTATAAAAATAATGGAGTGGGTTGCGCATGCAAAAATGACAAAGAAGTGGTTTCTGCTCCCTCCGGATTTCCAATCACCTTTATTCCGATGTCGGGCAATGCTGATGATAACGCCAAAGCCTATTGCCAGAATCGAGGATGGCATTTAATAACCAATCAAGAGTGGATGACTATTGCCAGAAATATAGAAAATATTGATGCTAATTGGTGCGATAGAAATGGTAATAATTGTGGCGCATATCCTGGAACTCCGGGAAAAATTCTTGCCAATGGACATAATGATGGCAATAATGAACCAAGCGCAAGCGCTGGAGTTCCTACCGGCGCTTTAATAGCGGGAAATGATAACGCTCCATGTTTTGGAACAACAACTGATGGATCAAATGTTTGCGGAGGAAAGGGATCGCAAAAACGTACATTACAATTGGGCAACGGAGAAATTATTTGGGATTTTGCCGGAAATGTTTGGCAATGGGTAGACGCTGTAATTGCAAGAAAAGATCAACCTCAATCAAAAACAGGGAGTACTTTTGATTCCGGTTGGAAGTGGAGCGATTTCACGGCAGGTTCTCTCCCAAGCGTAATTATAAATAATGGAAACGAAGAAACATTTGGATATAATGCTTTCAGGCCGTCTAATCAAGATTGGAATGCTAATAATGGCGTTGGGCGGATTTATCATTATAATGGAATAAACGATAAAGATAATATGCAATACGGCTACATTCGCGGAGGAAATTGGCGACATGGATATGACAGTGGAGCATTTTGCGTTCACTTAAGCCCTGTTCCAAATAAAACTAATATTGATGATGTCGGATTTCGTTGTGCCGTTTCTCCTCAATAAAAGCAGGGGGGGTATTGATTTATTTAAAATATTTTGATACAATAAATTTGTTTTGTAGTTTTTTATGATTTTTGAATCATTAAATAAATAAAATATTCCGCGATAGCTCAATGGTAGAGCAGTTGACTGTTAATCAATTGGTTCCAGGTTCGAGTCCTGGTCGCGGAGCTAGTGAAAATAAGGCTTAAACACGCCTTATTTTTTGTTACCCTGGACTGGAGTTTGAACCTCTGAGTATGCAATTAGGATTGGCTTGTTTTTTCAGTTTTGCTTGTATTAATTAGCTATTTTATATATTCTAAGGTAGTAATGGTACTGTTATTAGTATCTTGAATATATATAAAATAATTTAATTTTATGATAAAAATAATTGATTCACATGTGCATATCTCATTATATGATGATAATGCGAAATCTTTGCAAGAAGCTTTTGCTGTGTTTTTGCAAGAAATGAATAGATATGCGATAAGCGGAGCAATAATTATTCCTGATAATATTGAAAGCAATGATAATATCGCAGATTTAGACAAGGCTATTGAATTAATTGGTGAGCGCAAAAATTTGTTTCTGCTTGGTAGTCCACAAATCATTCAAAGAGGATCAAGTGAATCGGAGAAATATAAAAAACTTTTGGAAGAAGGAAGAATTAAGGGAATCAAGTTTTTCCCAGGTCACGACCCGCATTATCCAACAGATGAGCGATGTTTGCCATACTATGAGTTATGTCAAAAATTGGATGCTCCAGTTTTGTTTCATACTGGAGAAAATTCAGGTGATAGCGAATGTGCCAGATGGAATGATCCGAAATATATTGTAGAAATAGCCAAAAAATATCCCAAGCTCAAAGTTATTATCACTCACTATTATTGGCCGAAAATTGATTATTGTTATGAGATAACTAAGGATGTTCCAAATATATATTTTGAAACTGCAGCCATGGCGGATGCTGAGGTGATTGAAAAAAGCGGAGGAATTGAAAAGGTTCGAGAAATTTTACGAAAAACTATTATTGATAGACCTGATAAAGTTATTTTTGGTACCGACTGGCCAATGTGTATAATTGATGAGCATATTAAATTGATAAAATCGTTGAACTTAAATAGTGAAATTGAAACTGCGGTATTTAGTGAAAATGCGAAGAATATTTATAATCTAAAGATGTAATAAACCGCGTGTCAAATCATTTAATTAAGACACCAAAACTACTTTTTTCACCACACTTGGAAATGACACCATGGAAGGACTTAATTTTTTTAATTAAATTAATATTTTCTTGACCTTTTTTCTTTTGGTAAATCTTTAACAAATTAGCTAACTTTTTATCCGGTACTCTTTT
>JAJYDG010000012.1 GCA_021777675.1 bacterium
AAATTAAAATTTACTTCGTACCAGGGGTGGGACTCGAACCCACGACCTCAGCGTTATGAGTGCTGCGCTCTAACCAGCTGAGCTACTCTGGCCAAAACTATTTCTTATTTAAATTCATTGTGTTGCGGGGGCAGGACTCGAACCTGCAACCTGATGGTTATGAGCCATCCGAGCTGCCATTGCTCCACCCCGCTATAAAATAATGATGCACTATGTTTGAGTTTAGCGCAAAAAAACGCATTAGTCAATAAAAATCAAAAATATCTTCATTGAATGATTACAATACCTGAAAATAACGTAAAAATTCCTCAAAACAATCCAGCACTTTATATGCATCGTCTTTGGTCAAAACAAAATTTTCATTATGAATTATTTGATTACGCACATTATGAGCAAACCGCAAACTCTCAATATTTTCAATTTGTCCGGGATTGATATTGTCCAATCGTTCACCAAAATTTTCACCTTTATATCCCATTCTTGCAATTAAATCATCAATAATATTATCCCCCTCGATAATTGCCACTTTATAATCAGATTGATCTTCACTTTTTAATCTTTCTTTTATTTTATTCCATTTTATTTGCAATTTACTTTTTTGTGTAATCAACTCCGGCGGAACATTCATGCCCAAAACAGTATCACGCAAATCACCACTAAATCCTCTCTGTTTTATAAGTAAAATCATATCGGCAACCAAAACCAAAGTATATATTTCCAAAAAACCCTTTATCAAAGAAAATGTCAAAGAAGAAAAAAACAAATTTCCCCAAAAATAAAACTCTGATATCAGATTATCCAATCCATCCATTTTATTTATTTATTTCATAATTATGCGCTCCGCGCAAAACCGTTTCCTCATCGAACCATTTTCCCAAAAGCTGAAAACCAAAAGGCAATTTTGTTTTTTCAAATTCAATTACTTCGCTTGGAACAGAAATCGCAGGCACACCAATAATATTGGCTGTAATTGTAAAAATATCCGCTAAATACATATTCAACGGATCCGCCGTTTTATCACCAATCTTAAAAGCAGGTTCCGGTGTGGTTGGCGTAAGAATCAAGTCAACCCGAGAAAAAGCTTTTTCAAAATCTTTTCTAATTAATGTTCTCACTTTTTGCGCGCGCTTGTAATAAGCATCATAATAACCGGCAGAAAGCGCATATGTGCCAAGCATAATTCTTCTTTTAACTTCTGAACCAAAACCGTATTGGCGAGAATCCAAATATGTTTCCAATAATTTTTTGGGCAACTCATTGTCTTTTATCTCGCCATCTTTGTTGTCATTAAAACATAAACCGTATTTTATACCATCAAAACGCGCTAAATTAGAACTCACTTCGCACGGCTGAATAATATAATAAACAGGAAGTGCGTAATGCGAATAAGGCAATTCGATTTCTATAATATCAGCACCGAGTTTTTTATATTTTTCGATTGTTTTTTCCAATGATTTACGCATTTCTCCATTTAAACTTTCAATGTGTTCTTTTACTATGCCGATTTTCAAATCATCTACTCCGCCAGTTAAATATTTTTCATATGCCTTTTCGGAACTGTGCGCCGATGTGGCATCCTGCTTATCCATTCCGGAAATAACGCTTAGAATAATCGCCGCGTCTTCAACTGTTTTTGTAATTGGTCCGATCTGATCCAAACTTGATGCCATTGCCAGCAATCCATAACGAGAAACTCTTCCATAGGTTGGTTTTAATCCGACTACTCCGCAAAAAGAAGCCGGCTGCCTGATAGATCCGCCAGTATCCGATCCCAACGCCCACACAGCCAAATCAGCCGCAACAGCAGCCGCTGATCCGCCAGACGATCCGCCGGAAACGCGCCCCAAATCGTGCGGATTTTTTGTGACTCCATATGCACTATTTTCCGTTGACGATCCCATGGCAAATTCATCCAAGTTTGTTTTGCCCAAAAACACACTCCCCGCTTCTTTTAGTTTTTTAATTACAGTTGCATCATAAGGCGCATTATAGTTATCCAAAATTTTTGAAGCCGCTGTCGTTCTAACCCCTTCAATACAAATGTTATCTTTAATTGCGCCCGGTATTCCTTCCAAAATTCCAATTGTTTTTCCACTTTTTATTTTTTCATCGATTTTTTTCGCTTGTGCGATTGCCAGTTCTTTTGTTATTGTCAAATAGGCACCTATATTTTTATCCGCATTTTCGATTTTAAGCAAATATTCTTCAGTCAATTTTTCTGAAGTAGTTTCTCCTTCGACTAATTTTTTATGTAATTCTTTAAGCATAAATTATAAAACACTGCGCACTTTATCGTAATTATTTTTTTTCTCCGGAAACAATTCGACAATTTTTTCTTCTTTTTTGAAAGTCGCAACAATATCTTCACGAAAAACATTATTTAGACCATCCGTTCTAAATGTGGGAGAAATATTTGCCACATCCACTTCTTCCAATTGCTTTATCCAATCCAAAACAGCCGACAAATCACCGGAAAATTTATTCAAATCTTCTTCAGTCATTCCAATTCGCGCCAACTTGGCAAAATGTTTAATATCTTCTATATTTAGCATATTTTTAGCTTTAAATCTCTTGAACTAAAAAAAATTATTTCAGCATTGCTTCAAATTGATCTTCTTGAATTATTTTCACACCTAATCCTTTTGCTTTTTGATGCTTTGATCCGGGATTTTCCCCTAACAAAAGAAAATCAGTTTTTGCACTAACGACCGAACTAACCGATCCGCCCTCCTTTTTTATAATATCTTTTACGGCGTCTCTTGTCCAGCTTTTAAGCTCACCGGTCAAGACAAAAACTTTATTTTGCAACTTTCCTTTTTCTTTTCCGGAAAATAATTCGTGCTTAGTTTCAATAATTATACCTGATTTTTCCATTTTTTTCAATAAAATAAAATGCTCGGGATCATTAAACCACATCACCAAGCTTTTCGCCGACTTTTCACCAATACCACCAATTTCAAGCCAACGCTCTTGAGAAATTTTTGAAAAAATATCCCACAAATCATTTGTATTCTTTATTGTGTTTGATGTTAATAGGTTGATATTTTTCACGATTAGCAATGCAGTTTCTTCTCCAACATAGCGAATACCTAGTGCATAAAGAAATTTTTCCAAGGAAATTTTTTTACTGTTTTCAATTGCCAAAATTAAGTTATCCGCCGATTTTTCCGCAAATCGTTCAAGCAGTTCCAAATCTCCCTTTTTCAATTCAAAAATTTCCGCCACATCAGAAATCACGCCTTCACTAATCAATTGTTCAACGATTTTTTCACCCAAACCATCAATATTAAAACCTTTTTTGGAAACAAAATGAATAATCTTTTCTTTTTCCACGGCAAAACATTTCGGATTAACACAATAAACCGCCGCGCTTTCTTCTTTTTTTGTTCCGATAAGATTCTTTTTTATTTCACCACCGCAAATCGGACATTTTTTTGGCATTATAAACCGCTTTTCATTGCCTGTTCTCAGATTTTTCAAAACTTCAGTTATTTCCGGAATGACATCTCCTGCCTTTTGTATTACTACGGTATCCCCGATTTTCAAATCCAATCTTTTAATTTCTGTTTCATTATGCAGGGTTGCTCTGGAAATAATAGATCCGGCAACCGCCACCGGACGCAAATGAGCAACCGGAGTAAGCGCTCCGGTTCTGCCTACTTGAACACTGATATTTTCCACAACCGTAATTACTTTTTCAGCAGGAAACTTGTAGGCAACACCAAATCTTGGCGCCTTTCCGGTATAGCCTAGTTTTTCTTGCAATAATCGTGAATTAATTTTAATTACAACCCCATCTATTCCATAGTCTTCATAATCTTTTTTCTTTGACCATTTAAGATAATAATCCTGAATTTCTTTAATATTGGCACATAAACGATATTTATCGTTAACATGAAAACCCAGTTCTTGCAAGAATGCCAGCTCTTCGATTTGAGTTTTTGGCAAAAGCATTTTGTCAGTCAAATCCAAATAATCCAAATCATAGACAAAACAATCCAAACGACGCTCAGCGGCAATTTTAGGATCTAGTTGGCGAATTGATCCGGCAGCCGCATTTCTTGAGTTGGCAAATAATAATTCATTTTTTTTGGAACGCAAAACATTAATTCTTTCCAATTCTTTTTTCCCCATAAAGCACTCCCCGACCGCGATGCAAGTTACGGGTCTTTTTAATTTCAATGGGATATTGAAAATTGTTTTTAAATTCTCCGTAACATCCTCGCCAATCAATCCATCTCCTCGCGTCGCACCTTGCGTGAAATCACCATTTTTATAATTTAAAATCACCTTAAGGCCGTCGATTTTTAGTTCACAAACATATTCCAGTTTTTCCTCCGGCAAAAATTTATCTCGCAATTTTTCAACTTTTTCTTCCCATTTTTGCAAATCAGCAAAATTAAACAAATCAGAAAACGACCACTGCCTGACTTTATGTGTGATTTTTTGAAATTTATCCAATGCTCGCCCGCCAATTCGCTGAGTCGGTGAATCACTGAATTTAAATTCCGGGTATTTTTCTTCCAGTATACAAAGTTCGCTTGTAAGTGAATCATAGATTTCATCAGTCACATCAGGCTTATCTAAGACATGATATTCATAACGCAATTTGTTTATTTCGGCGGAAAGCTTTGTGATTCTCTCTTCAATTTTTTTCTTATTTATAGACATATGGATATTATAGCACACAAAGCCGTTGACGACATATTAAGAATTTACTAAAATCATATAAGGCTTTATCAATATGAATCAATAAAAAAACACGAAAGGAGAAATTGCGATGCGCATGCACATTAAAAAGCAACCGGGGGCACTTCCAGAATTAATCGGAGTTCCTGTCAATAAAAAAGTTTTAGTTTTTGGCAGGCTAAGCAGATATTTTGCGGAATCGGAAAGTTTATATCTTGTTTTTTTAGCGGACGAAAACGCCAATGTTTCGCCATTAACAAAAATATTAGACGTTGAACATTTTCAATGTTTTGAAAGCGAAGAATACTTACAAAATGTTTATATCAACTTTTCCGCCTTCAGAAATGCGGATGGTGGATATTGCTTTGAATCAAAGTGGCATTATCGCTATGATTTTTTTCCGCCAAATAAAGAAATTGACCACCCAACGGGCTTCTTAAACTGCCATTTACCGATAGAAATTTTTTTTATGCGAATAAGCGACTGAACCGCTACATCGCAACATTCCAAACCGGAAAATTTTTTAATAAAAATTTTCCGGTTTTTTATTTCACAAAAATTCCACCAAGCATTGATTATGACGCAACCATTCACGCGCCTCGCGATATTCCGGCATCACACCGGCTACTCTGTTCCAAAATTTATATGAATGATTTTTTTCAATAGTATGTGTCAACTCATGAATAATCACATAATCAATAATCTTTTCCGGAGCCATAATAAGGCGCCAATTGAAATTCAAACTATTTTTTGGTCCGCATGATCCCCAATTGGTTTTGGCATTGGAAATTTTGAGTACGGAATATTTAAGATTTAATTTTTCTGAAATTGTTTTTGTTCGCTGGGAAATTTCTATCAATGCTTGCTTTTTATACCAATCCAGCATGCGTATCCGCGCGCGCCAAAGAAATGATCGCGGAAAAAATAATTCCAAATTTTCACCAAGTTCAATTTTCATTCCTTCAGTTAATTCTAATTTATATTTTTTCCCTAGATATAAAAATTCTTCCCCTTCAAAAAAAGTTTTTTTAACCGCTTTTGGACGCTTTTTGAATTCTTGTATTTTTTTTTCAATCCAAGTAAATTTTTCCTCTACCAATTTTTCAATATAACTAATTGGCGTTCGCATCGGAGCACGAACGACCAAAGTTGCATTGCGTGAAATTACCAACGCAATGTTTTTTCTCTTAGAACGAATGATTTTTGTTATTTTGATCCTAGACATCCTTTAGAAAATTTTTAGCTCGTATTTTTTTATGATACTCGATTGCAAAGCGATGCGCTTCGTCACGAATGCGCTCGATAATTTCATCGGGTATTTTCGGCACATTGCCAAAAACATAACGATTAAGTTTTTTGCGTGTTGGACCTTTTGCCACAGCCATAAGCGGAATTTCCAGTTTAAAATTTCTTAGAACACTCCGCGCCATATTCAGATGTCCTTGTCCGCCATCCAAAATAATTAATCCCGGCAATGTCCAATTTCTTCCCAATCTTCGTGCCAACACTTCCCGCATTGATGCAACATCATTGGCGCCAATAACGGTTTTAATCTTAAATTTGCGATATTGGCTTTTGTTTGGTCGCATAGAGGCAAAATTTTGCATCTTCGCATCCGCACCATCGAAAACGACCATAGAGCCAACGCTGTATTTTCCGGAAATATTGGAAATATCATAACCCTCAATTCGCATTTGTTGCGCACTCACACGTCCATAACGAAGCGATGCCTCGTTTCCACCTGAAATTAATGCAACATCACGAATATGTTGCAATGCAAAAATTGCATTTCGCACATTGCCAGCTTTTTCAAATTCCTGCTGTTCGCTATATATTAACATTTCTTTTTTCATTTTCGTCAGCAATGTTTTTTTCTTGCCTTCCAAGATCATCCGGATGCCCCGAATATTTTTCGCATAATCCTTTTTTGAAATTGCTCCGGCATACGGCCCGGGACAAAGCCCGATTTCCCAATCCAAACAGCCCTTCTCTGTTTTTTGTGCCTTAGAATGATAGGGGAAAATTTTCCTAAGTATTTTCAAAGCTATTTCAATATTTTTTTTGGAAATATACGGACCATAAATTTTATTAAATTTTAATTTTATATTTCCATCTTGTTCCAACTCTCTTTTTCGTAAAAATAATATACGCGGAAAATCTTCTTTTGTGATTGCCACATAGGAAAATGATTTGTCATCTTTCCCGTCCATATTCAATTTCGGTTGCCACTTTTTAATAAGTTCTTGCTCCAAAATATACGCTTCCAAAACTGTTTCTGTTTTCCGAACTTCAATATCCGCCACTTGAGAGATATTCATTTCAATCGGTCGCGCATAACCATTGCGCCCTTGGAAATATGATCCGACCCGGTCTTTGAGTGAAGTCGCTTTGCCCACATACAAAACAGCTTCGGCTGTATTTTTGAAAATATAAATTCCAGGAGAAGTTGGCAAGTTTTTCAGCTTTTTGGCAATTTTAATTGACATTTGTTTTAAATCAATGACTCAAATATTCTTTTAAATATTTTCCTGTCCAGCTTTCTTTGTGCCAATTTGCAACCTCTTCCGGTGTTCCAGTGACAATAATTCGTCCACCAGCATCTCCGCCTTCCGGTCCAAGGTCAATAATCCAATCAGCGGTTTTAATCACGTCTAAATTATGTTCAATAACAATGACGGTATTACCCGCATCCACCAAGCGATTAAGAATGCCTAGCAGTTTTTTGATGTCATCAAAATGCAGACCGGTTGTTGGTTCGTCAAGAATATAAAGCGTATCACCTGTTGCGCGACGAGAAAGTTCGGTAGCTAGCTTTATTCGTTGCGCTTCTCCACCGGAAAGTGTTGTCGCCGCTTGACCAAGCTGAACATAGCCCAAACCGACATCTTCCAATATTTTTAATTTATCGGAAATATTGGAAAAACTGGCAAAAAAAATTTTTGCTTCGGAAATAGTCATCGCAAGAACATCGGCAATATTTTTATCACGATATTTTACTTTTAGTGTTTCCCTATTATACCTTTTCCCGCTACAAACATCGCAAGGCAAATAAACATCCGGCATAAACTGCATCTCAATCTTATTATATCCATCCCCCTCACAATTATCACAACGACCGCCACGCACATTAAACGAAAAACGACTGGCAGTATATCCTTTGGCTTTGGCATCGCGTGTCTGTGCAAATAATTCACGAATAGCCGTAAACAATCCGGTATAAGTTGCCGGATTTGATCTGGGTGTGCGTCCGATTGGCGATTGATCGATCATAATTACTTTATTAAGATAATGATCACCAACAATTTCACTGTGCTTGCCCGGTCGCTCCAGAGAATGCATAATTTTTGCCGAAAGAGCTTTGTAAAGAATATCTTCCACAAGAGTTGATTTTCCCGATCCGGATACGCCAGTCACGCAAGTTAAAACTTTCAGAGGGAAAGAAACAGTAATATTTTGTAAATTATGTTCACGTGCTCCTCGCACCACAAGCGTTTTTTTATTTTTTAAAGTTCTCCTAAAAGCCGGGGCTTCAATTAAAAGATCTCCTCGCAAATATTTAGCAGTTAAAGATTTTTCACTTTTTATTATCTCCGTTGGCGAACCTTCAGCTACAATTTCTCCGCCATATTTTCCCGCCCCCGGTCCAATATCCACGAGATAATCCGCCGCACGCATTGTTTCTTCGTCATGCTCAACAACAATCAGTGTATTTCCAATATCGCGCAACTGCAAAAGCGTGGCAAGAAGTTTAGCATTGTCACGCGCATGAAGACCAATTGACGGCTCATCCAAAATATACAACACTCCCACCAATTGAGAACCAATCTGTGAAGCCAAACGAATTCGTTGCGATTCACCTCCGGCTAATGTGTTAGCTGCACGACCCAAAGATAAATAACCCAAACCAACATCTTCCAAAAACCCTAAACGATTTTGAATTTCTTTAAGAATTCGACCAGCAATCAATTCTTCTCTTTTAGCCAGATTCAATTTTTGAAAAAAATCCCGTGCCTCCCTGACACTGATTTTGGAAATTTCATAAATATTTTTTTCACCGACAGTTACAAGTAAAACTTCTTTTTTATAACGCGAACCAAGACATACCGAACAAGGATTCTGCGACATATATTTTTCAATATCCGTTCGCACACCTTCCGAATCCGTTTTATGATAACGATCCTGCAAATAACCAACCACCCCCCGCCAGTGCATATTATATTTCCAGCTTGATCCGGTTTTACTTCTAAGTGTTACCGGAATTTCATCAGCTTCTTCTTCCATAATCATATCATTTGCCTCAGGAGCACCGTAGAGTAAAATATTAAAATCTTCCTCGGGCAAATCACGCAAGCGCACATTGTCCCGAATATGATAAAAATTTGTCACTGCGCGCAAAATCGTCCCTTGCCAATTATTTTTTTTATAACTCCATGGCATAAATCCCCCCTCGGAAATCGTTTTATTTTTGTCAGGAACAATTAATTGGGGATCTATTTCTTTTTTTGCTCCAAGCCCCTCACAAGCTTCACACGCCCCAAACGGACTATTGAACGAAAATAGACGAGGTTCCAGTTCGGGGAATTCCACTTCATGAATCGGACAGGAAAAATTTTGATTGAAAATCAATTCATCTTTCTTATCCTTTTGCTTGAATTTTAAAATTCCTCCGGATAGTTTCAAAGCCATTTCTGTTGCCTCAAATAAGCGTGAAATATTTTTTTCATCAATTTCTATATTATCAATCAAAACATCGATATTATGTTTTTTATATTTTTCCAATTTTATCTTTGTTCCAATTTTTTCATCCAGCAAGTATTTTTTACCATTAACAATAACTGTTGAAAAACCGCGTCGAAACAAATCCGTCAACAGGGAAGCATACTCTCCTTTACGCTCTCTAATAATCGGTGAAAAAATTTCAACCACACATTTGGTTTCGCATATTCCAAAAATACGATCCACAATTTCATCAACAGAAAGTTTTACGATTTCGTGTCCGCAAATCGGGCAGTGTGCAATACCGATTTTGGCATATAATAAGCGCAAATAATCATGAATTTCCGTTACTGTTCCAACAGTTGAGCGAGGATTATGTGAAGCAGATTTTTGATCAATTGAAATAGCCGGACTAAGTCCGTCGATTGAATCAACATCCGGCTTGCCCATTTGACCCAAGAATTGACGAGCATAACTGGAAAGGCTTTCCAAATAACGCCTTTGTCCTTCGGCAAAAATCGTATCAAAAGCCAGCGTACTCTTGCCTGAGCCGGAAATTCCTGTAAAGACTATAAACTTATTTCGTGGCAAATCAAGATTAATATTTTTGAGATTATGTTCTCTCGCTCCACGAATAATCAAATTTTCATGCATAATATTTTCACAATGGCATCAAGCATCATTCTAATTGTAAACAATCATTTGATCAAGCGAAACAGTACTGCTTGCGCCCAATTTCCCCACGAGCGCCTTTGATGTGCCCAAATAAAGGTTCGGCCCAAAATACGGATCATGAACAATGTAATCATTACTATCTTTTCCAGTAATCACAACATAGTGTCCGCCACCTCTGCTACGCTTGATATAGACAATAACCGGATTGCCTTTTTTGATTTGCGCATTAACTGTCGACCAATTGATATTTCCATGAGAAACTGAAGATACTAAATTAATTCCCGGATCCCAAGAATTTGGCCAATCGATTAAATCTCCGGAAAATATTTGTTGTTTTGCTAATTTTCCCGGATCGGTGCTATTGCCCTTTTCACGAAAAACCATTGCTAACGATGTCACGGCACAGCCCCAATCTTTCATCAATGACTTTGAATTACCGATTTTATTCCCTCCCCAACGAGAGTCAGTTTGGCTAAAATACCAATCTGTAGAAGCTAAATTAGAACTCGGCTTGGGATAATTTCCGAC
Source organism: bacterium (assembly GCA_021777675.1). Classification (GTDB taxonomy): domain Bacteria; phylum Patescibacteriota; class Minisyncoccia; order Moranbacterales; family UBA2206; genus UBA9630. The sequence continues at coordinate 10,609 of JAJYDG010000012.1, forward strand.
ACTGCCAATGATTTCATTAAGATTGCTTGCCGCACTAAAATCAAACAATTGCAATTTTTGCGCCTCAATATGCGCTAGCATTTGTTTATATTTTTCCGCATCACCCTGAGTTTGAATAAGCAAGCTCGTTTTTTGATTTTCACTATTTTGCAAATCATTTTTTTTATTCACCAAATCATTCTTAGCACTATCGCTTTCCGCCTTTTTCTGATTCAGAACATTTTGATTATCCATTAAAGATTTTTTCACCGCCGAAATTTCATTCAATAGCGATGAAACTTTCACCCCCGATTGTTGCAAATAGTCTTGTTGATCAAAAACAGCGGAAAAATTTTTATTTGCCATGACAACAGGAAGCGTTCCTTGCTGTTCATATTCATAATACGATTGCACGAGTTCTGATAATATTTTTTTTTGTAAATCCATTAATTTTTCTTTTTCCGTAATTTCCTTTTCCAAGCCATCAATTTGTTGCGCCAAGTCTTGAACTTGTTGTTGCGTTTGTTGCAATTGAGTCATAGTTGTTTTCTGCTCGCTATTGATACTATCAAGCTGAATAGATAAAATATTTTGTTGCTTATTTTTTAATTTTATCAAATCGGCATAGATTGCAGCTTTTTTTTCCAATTCAACGCATTGATTTTTGGCATCTCCGGATAGACTATCGCAATTACTGGAATCAGCAATCGTTTTTTGAACAAAAACAAAATATGCCAAAAAAATCGACAAAAAAAACAGTTCGCTTCTTTTAATTTTTTGCATTTTTATTTTTTTCATTTCCTTTTTGTCAATCTAGCAAATCAATCGCCTTTTTAATTCTTTTTAGGCTTTCCGGTTTCCCCAAAACCCAAGCCACCTCAAACGGGGATGGTGATTTTTGCACTCCGGTAAGGGACGCACGCAAGGGCCAAAGTAATTCACCGCGCCTATCTCCCGCCGCTTCCATTAAAATTTTTTCCAAATTCTCTTTTGACCAATTTTCAGCAGAAATATTTTCTAAAATTTCTTTTGATTTTTCCAGTATTTTTTTCAAATCGGCGTTATTCATTTCCTTCCAGCGCAAGAGTTTTTTTTCATAACTCAAATCATCTGCAAAAAAGAATTGATTGTTTTCTCCCGCATCGGACAATTTAGACAAACGATCAAGTTCGACAGTTAAAACTTTTTTTAGAAATTCCGGCGCTTGTTTTTCCTTGTTGGCTTGAATAAAGAATTCTTTTTGCTTAAAAAACGGCAAGGCTTTTTCATAAAGTTCATCAATGGAAAGTTTTTTGATATATTCCGCATTAATCCAGTCAAGTTTTTTCAGATCAAAAACTGCTCCGGCTTTATGCACTTTTTTCAACTCAAATTTTTGCACCAAATCGGATAAAGAAAAAATCTCTTGCGTCTCTCCTGATCCTGGGTTCCATCCCAAAAGTGCTACAAAATTAATGATTGCTTCTTTGAGATAGCCTTTTTTAATATAGTCCTCCACGGCCACATCGCCTTGACGTTTGGATAGTTTAGTTTTATCCGAATTAAGAAGAAGCGGTAAATGAGCAAATTCTGGCGCTTGCCAACCGAAATAGCGATACAACAGTATGTGCTTAGGCAAACTCGGCAACCACTCTTCTCCACGAATAACATGCGTAATACCCATCTCATGATCATCAATCATATTTGCCAAATGATAAGTGGGAAAACCGTCTGATTTTAAAAGAATTTGATCATCAATGAGATTAGTATTGAATTTCACTTTTCCACGCACCAAATCTTTAGCTTCAATAATTTCTCCTTGAGGAATTTTCATTCGAATCGTATAGCGACAATTATCCTTCAAGTTTTTATTGATATTTTCCTCACTGACATTGTGCAAGCAATAACGATCATACATTGGCGCTTTTTTTTCCGCAATCAAATCATTTCGCATTTTTTCCAGACGCTCCGGTTCGCAAAAGCAATAATAAGCATGTCCGTCTTTTACTAATTGATCCACATATTTTTTGTAAATTTCCAATTTTTCCGATTGAACATACGGGCCAAAATCTCCAACCTCCAAAACAGCGGGATATGTTTTTGATTTTATGCCGTTACTTTTTTCAAAAATCATTTCATCTAAAAAAACTCCTTCATTCCAATTAAGCCCCAGCCAATTCAAAGATTTAATAAGACTCTCCACGGAACCTTCCACATAACGCTTCTGATCCGTATCTTCAATTTTTAAAATAAAATCACCCCCGGTTTTTTTGGCGAATAAATAACAATACAATGCGGTACGCAAACTTCCAATATGCACATATCCCGTTGGCGAAGGCGCAAATCTGACTCTAACTTTTTTATTATCATCCATAAATTTAATATTTTCTAGCTTTATTTTTTTTCACTGCCAATTAATTAAAAATTACTTTTATTGGAAAAACTGCCACTGCCTTCCAGATTCTTTTTAGTCTTTTTTTCTTATGCTCCCAAGGTTGCGGTTGAAAGAGGCGCCAGAGCCATTCCAGGCCGATTATTCGCATAAAAACCGGGGCGCGCCTGCTTTTTCCCGTCAAAAAATCAAAGGATCCGCCCACGCCCATCGCTAAACGTATTTTAGCATTTTTTTGAGAATCAAGAAAGATTTCTTGATACGGTGCGCCAAAATTACAAAATAAAAAACGACGACCAGTGAATAGCGAGTGAAAATCGGTATTTTCATCCAAATCCACTCCTTCTATCTGAAGACTTGGATAAATATCTAAAATTGTTTTCTTTACCTCTTCAAATTTGCTAAGACCGTTTTTATTTATGGCTAAAAATATTTTTAGTTTTTTTTGCTCGGCAATTTTGAGAATTTCTTGCAACAAATCTGCGCCAGCCATTCTCGTTTTTAGATGTTTTCCAAAGCGCCAAAAAGCGCATTTAATACCAAATCCATCAGCAATATTTAACGCGCAACCATTAAGAATATTTTTAAATTTCAAGTTGTTCTGCGCTTCAAGAATGAATTCCGGATTAATCGTAGCAATCTGATGGAATTTATCTTCACCCAAAAAATATTCTATTTTTTCAAGAATTTCTCTCTTTTCCAAATTATCAATTCGCACTCCTAAAATTTTCATACTATTTCAATGGACAACTTTCTATGAGTACAAAGCCGTTTTTTCCTTCGCCAAAATGACTTGCCATAATATCAATCGCTTCAACGCTGACGGCAAAAGAAGCTTTTTCACCTACAAGTGGTTTTTCTTCCAACTCTTCCCATTTTTCTTTTCTGATTTTTCCCAAAGTAATATGCGGAGAAAAAACTTTTTTGGACACAACAAAAATTTCCAATTTTTTTTCAATCATTTCACAAAGATTTTTTAATTCTTCGCTTGATTTGGCTATCGCGCGAAATTCTCGTGGATTTTCAGGGCTTGGCGTAATGACAATTTTTTTAAATTCCAAATCAAAAATAGCTCTATTTTTAACAACCTCAGATACTTTTTGGCAAATATCCAAAACTACTTCATTATCAACATAACCCAAAAAAAACAACTCTATATGTAAGTTATCTTCTTTAGTCCATTTCACCGGAAAAGCTTGCCATTTTGCACAGCTTTTAGCCAATCGACGACTAATCTGCCCATTCAAATTAATATTGATAAATATTTTTCGCTTCATAATGATATGCTAACACAAAAACCGTTCTAAAAAAAGAACGGCTTTTTGTTGTTTTTTGAAAAACTATTTTTTCAGCTCTTCTTCAACGATTTTTTTCACCAAATTGCCATCTGTTTGACCCTTAAGTTTTCCCATTGCGCTTCCCATAACTTTTCCGATATCCGCCATTCCGGTTGCGCCAACTTGAGCGATTACTGTTTTCACTGTTTCTCGTACCGCATTTTCATCAAGCTGTTTTGGTAAATAAACAGACAGAATTTCAATTTCTTTATTTTCCTTTTCGGAAAGATCCGGTCTTCCACCTGAGAGATATTGCGCAGAAGCGTCTTTTCTTTGTTTTACAGCCTTCGCAACCACCTCTTGCACCTCCTCATCATCAAGCCCGCTTTCTCTTTTCTTTTTTTCAATTTCAACATTTTTGATCATTGAATCAAGCATGCGAAGCACGTCCCGCCTATCTCCATCCCCGCTTTTCATCGCTGATTTTAAATCATCAATTATTTGTTGTTTTAGCATATTTTTTCTTATTTGATCAGCTTCTTTTTAACATTTTTAAAATTTTGCTCATCAAATTTACCTATTTTTTTCAAATGATTAACCACTTTTCGCACTTTAACTTTATACATTGCGCCTTGTCGCATCTCTGTTTTGCTCTTCCCCTCAGAACGAAAACGCACTTTTCTCGCACGCACCAAAACACCGCTTTGCTGAATTCTGCGACTAAAGCGCCTAATTAAACTTTCCGGCGATTCGCGATCTTTTCTATTTACTTCAATCATAAAGACCTCCTTTCTAACAATATTTATTTAAATATTTGTCCAAGGACGAATATTTTCATATAATTTTACTCCGCCAATCAGATGCAGATGAATATGTGGCACTTCCTGTCCACCCCAATCTCCAACCCGAAATAATAGTTTATACCCTTTTTCCGAAATATTCAAATCAATTGCAATTTTCTTAGCAACTAATATCATTTTTCCCGCCAATTCAGTATCAGAATCCGCCAAATCGTTGATACTTTCAATATGTCTTTTGGGAATAATTAAAATATGCACGGGTGCAAGAGGATTAACATCTCGAAAAGCTAAAACATTTTCATCTTCATAAACCTTGTCGGCTGAAACTTCTCCTTTGATGATTTTGCAAAATACGCACATAATTTTAATTCTCTTTTTATTACTAGCTATGATCACATTCACCATTATGATATATGACTACATTATCAGTTTTTAATTTTTTCTTGATAATATCGACTAATTTTTCCATATCAACCGTTTCTTGCGCTCCTGTTGCCATGTTTTTTATAATTACCGTTCCATCCAACGCTTCTTTTTGGCCAAGAATCAAAGTTATTTCCGCACCTAAACGATTAGCGATTTTAAGTTGCGACTTTAGACTGCCACGACCAAAACTTTCTGCCATCAAAATGCCATTCTTTTCCAGTTCAGTAAATAATTTCAGGCTTTTTCTTTTAGCTAAAATTCCCAATTGAGCCAAAAATATGCGCGGTCTTGGCGGTTTATATGCTTTGGCTTGGACTCTTTTCATTTCAACGATTATACGTTCCACCCCCATGCCAAAGCCAATTGCCGGAGTATCTTCTCCCCCCATTGACTTAATTAAACGATCATAACGTCCGCCACCAAACAATGCACCTTGCTTGCCAGCTTCTTCTCCCGACCAGACTTCAAATACTGTTTTTGTATAATAGTCTAATCCGCGCACAAGATGCGGATTGATCGAATAGGGCAATTCCAACTCATCTAAATATTCCAATAATATTTTAAAATGCGAGCGACAATCATCGCACAGATGATCAACGGATTGTGGCGCGATAGATGCTATTTGAGAACACTTATCTTCCTTGCAATCCAAAACTCGCAATGGATTAATGGTCAGCCTGCGCTTGCAATCTTGGCATAATTTACTTTTTTTTGATTCTAAATAGCTAACCAAAAGATCGCGATAATTTTTTCGACAAACTGGACAACCAATTGAATTAACTTGAATTTGGACAGATTTTATTCCCAACAATTGGACTAAGCGATAAGCCACTTGAATAATTTGCGCATCCAAGATGGGATCTTGCTCGCCAAACGCATCAAAATTAACTTGATGGTGTTCGCGATAACGACCATCTTGAGGCCTTTCATAGCGATAAACCGGCCCTGTTGAGAAAAGCTTAACCGGCTTTGACAATGTGTGCATCCCATGTTGAATATAGGATCGGCAATTTCCGGCAGTCAGCTCCGGACGAAGAGCAACCTTATCTCCTCCGCGAGTTATAAAGGTATACATTTCCTTTTCTACGATATCCGTTCCCTCGCCAATATTGCGCACAAAAAGATTTGCATATTCCATGATTGGAACATCTAAACGCAAAAATCCATAGTCACGCGCCAAGCGTTCACTAACTCTACGCACCTGCTCCCAATAAGGCTGATCCTGTGGCAAGACATCCTTCATTCCGCGAAGCGTTTGCAATAACAACGGAGCTTCTTTTATTTTTTCCGCTTTTATTTTCTTTGGTGTATTTTTTTTTATCGCCTTGACAGATTTTTCCCTAAGAAGCTTTTTCTTTGGCATAAGCATTCGTATAAATTAATTAAAAAAAATTAAAACATTCTAATTTCGTTTAGTGGCCAAGCTCTTAGTGCCACTTCTCCAATAATAAGATCGTCACTTACCGGGCCCCAATAGCGTGAATCAGAGCTAAACATTCGGTTGTCACCCATCATAAAATATTCATTATCTTTTAAGGTTATCACCATATCCCCGGTTGTTTTAACGGTATCAGCGAGATATTTTTTTTCGTCAAGGATGAATCCGTTTGGATTTTCCTTGTTATATATTTTCACTAATCCATTTTTTATTTCCAGCTTCTCTCCGGGAAGACCGATTACTCTTTTTATAAAATACTTACTAGGATCTTTTGGATAACGAAAAACCAGCACCTTTTGCCTATCTATTTTTCGAAAAGGATTGATTGAGAAAAAATTAATATTGTTAAGCGCAATAGTAGTTTTTTTATAGCCAAATTCATTAATAATCAGATATTGGTTATTTTCGAAATTCGGCTCCATTGAAGCGCCTTGAACAAAAAACGGCTGGAACAAAAAAACCCTGATTGGCACAATAATAATAAAAGCAAGTAAAACAATTTTTATTATCTCCAAAATAAACCCTCCAACACCAATATAGCCCGATTCGTCTTTCTCTTTTTGACTTTCTTTGTTTTGATTTTCCTCTTGCATAAATCAATATTATTTTTTCACAATTAAACCCTCAAAAAAACGATGCAACCGTTAATATTCCAAGCATAGCAGAAATTTATTGTTTTGGCAAGGGTTCTTTTCCCTTTTTATTGGCAAAAATTCAATTCTAAATTATACTATAAGAAAAGATTGATTTGTCAGTTTTTTAATTAAAAAAAATTATTCCCATGAAACTGATTATTGGATTAGGCAATCCCGGAAAAACCTATAAAAAAACGCGTCATAATATTGGTTTTGTTTTTTTAGATAAACTACAAACCGCTTGGAATTTTTCCAATTTTAGTTTAAATAAAAAATTGGAAGCGGAAATCTCTGAGGGAATTTTAAATGAAAAAAAAATTATACTGGCCAAGCCACAAACGTTCATGAATCTCTCTGGTGTTGCGACACAAAAAATTTTAGCTTTCTATAAACTAAAACCGGAGGATTTGTTAGTTATTCATGATGATAAAGACATTTTTTGCGGAAAATATAAACTAGCGACTGATTCCTCTTCCGCCGGACACAACGGTGTTCAAAATATTATCGACACACTTGACACAAAACAATTCAAACGATTGCGTATTGGAATTAAAAATAGCGACAATACTTTTCCTTACAAAGAAGCTGGCGACTTTGTTTTGGGAAAATTTAAGAAAACGGAAATAGAAGGAATTGAAAAAAATGAAATGGAAATCTTTGAAAAAATTTCAAATTTATTCTGATTTTTCAATCCACAAAAATCATGCTAAAATTTTTGCCATCATTGAATCAACTTGCTTTTTCAAATCATCAGCTGTTCCCTTGTTATCCAGCTTGAATTCGGCAGTTCTTCCAATTTCATGAATAGAAATTTCTGTCAGTTTTCCCTCTTCTTCCAAAAATTGTTCCAGTGTGGCATCGGCTTCTCCTATTTTTTCTTTGCGTAATTTCGTGCGCTCATAGCGCAATTTCAAATCAGCGGTAACATAAACTAAGAAAAAATTTGCTCCGTATTTTTTACGAAAAGGATCAACATCGCCATGCATACGAATACCATCGGCAATAATCACATTAGCGGCATCCTTTTCCATATCAAGAATCAATGAATCAATAATCACAGACGGACCATAGCCCTCCTTGAGAACTAAAGCCAATTTAATCAAATTATTGCGAGTAATAGGCAAATGCAAATCTTCCAATGTGCGACGCAATATTTTTGAAGTGCCATAATGCTTGGCATTGTATTTTTCCGCCAAATAATCAGAAACTGTTCCTTTCCCCGCGCCTTTTTCTCCAATCAACCCCAAAATAATTTTTTTATCCATTTTGTTTTTTTAAAAAATATAAAATGAACCAACGCAAAAAACATACACGAAATTTATTTTTTTCCGAAATTAAACTAGACAATCACTTTCACGCCCACTCCCATTGTCGAACAAAGAGAAATATTTTTTATTAATTTTCCTTTAAAAGATGCTGGCTTGGCTTTTTCTATGCTTTCCAAAAAAGCCTTGATGTTTTCTAAAAGTTTTTCATCGGTAAAAGAAAGTTTTCCAACTATTTGATGAATATTACCAGAGTTATCAGTCTTATAGGCCGCGCGACCTCTTTTTAGAGCATCAACCGTTTCTTTAATTTTCGTAGTAACTGTTTCCGTTTTTGGATTCGGCATTAAGCCTTTCGGTCCCAATATTTTTGCGACAACAGCCAATTTTGGCATCATCTCCGGTGTTGCAACCAAAACATCAAAACCACCATTTTGAGAAAATATTTTTCCACTTTTTATTTCCGCAATCATTTCCTCTCCGCCAACTATTTCAGCACCGGAATTTTTCGCTTCAGTCGCTCCGGTAGAAGTAATCACTGCTACGCGCTTGGTTTTTCCAGTTCCATTCGGCAATGAAACAGCGCTGCGAATTTGTTGATCGGTTTTTTTCGGATCGATTCCGGTTTTAATATGCACCTCGATTGATTCGTCAAATTTGGCGATTTTATTATCTTTCACAATTTGCAAAGCTTCTTCCAAGGAATAACTTTTTTCGCGATCCAATTTTTCCGCTACTGCACGATATTTTTTTCCGTGTGTCATATGATTTTTGTGGTACTGGCGATCTTTTAAAATCTCCCACTAATTAAAATATTTAATAAAATAACAAAAAAAAAATTAATTTTCAATTTTCACCCCCATTGATCTGGCTGTTCCGGCAATAATTCTCATTGCACTTTCAACATCTTCAGCGTTCAAATCAGAAATTTTTTTCTCGGCAATCTCTCTTAGTTTTGATTGTGTAATTGTTCCCACCTTATCCTTTAGCGGATTCCCCGCTCCTTTTTCCGCTCCAGCCGCTTTGCGCAAAAGATCTGAAGCAGGCGGAGTTTTTAAAATAAAAGTGAAGCTTCTATCTTCAAAAATTGTTATTTCCGCCGGAATGATATCGCCCATTTTATCTTTGGTTGCATCATTGAATTTGGCGCAAAAATCACCAATATTAATTCCATGTTGTCCCAATGCCGGCCCAACCGGAGGTGCCGGATTAGCTTTTCCCGCTTGAATTTGCAATTTAATCACTGTTTTAATTTTTTTAGCCATATTGATATATACTTATAGATTTAATTATAATTTATTAATCTGTAAAAAATCCAATTCAACCGGAGTTTCTCGCCCAAAAATAGAAACCAAGACTTTCACCCGACCCTTTTCTTCATCCACTTCGTTTACCTTTCCATCAAAATCCTTAAAGGGACCGTCAATTATTTTCACTGTTTCGCCCGCTTCTATATCCATTTTATATTTCGGCTCAGAAACACCCATGCGCTTTTTAAGCATTTCAATCTCGCGAGGATCAACCGGGGTCGGAGTTGTTCCGAGACCAATAAATCCGGTAACATTCGGGGTATTACGCACAACATACCAAGAGGCATCCGTCACAATCATATCAACCAAAACATACCCGGGATAAATGCGTTCTTCGATAATAGTTCTTTTTCCACCTTTAATTTTAATTTTCTTTTCTACGGGAACCATTACATCAAAAATAAAATCCTGCATATCCATTGATTCAATTCTCTGTTTTAAATTACGAGATACATTATCTTCATATCCTGAATATGTGTGGAGCACATACCATGATCTTCCATGATGTTGTGATTGCTTTGCCATTGTTTTTTGCCTAAAAACTAATTATTACTATTTTAAAATAAATGTTTTCAATAAATATTCAAACACAAAATCCAAACCACCCAAAAAAAGCGACAACACTAAACTGATTCCAATTACCGTTATTGTGTAGCCGATTGTTTGTTGTTTGGTTGGCCAATTAACTTTGGAAAGTTCCGCTTTGGCTTCCTCTAAAAATTTAAAGGCTTTATTTTTTCGCATAAACCTTTTTTAAGCTTTTTTAAAAGCCCCTTGGGGCTTTCTTTTTACTCTTCTATGATAAAGCATCCCTGACTTTTTGTCAAATTTCAAAAATCCCAACACAGTATCTTTCTAATCAATGTGCAACAATTCTTTCACTTTCCTGGTTAAATCGGATGGTATAATTTGCGTTTTTACAAAAAAAGCGGCAATGCCCGCCCCTTCCACTCTTCGTTGTGTTGCAAGACTGACAGATGCAGATATAACCACAATTGGAACATTTTTCGTTTTATCATCGGCCTTTAATTTTTCAATAACTTCTTCCCCGCTCATTGCCGGCATAACCATATCAACGATAATCAGATCAAAATTATTATTCAATGCTTCTTTAACTCCCCATGCACCATTTTTCGCAGCCAAAACTTCAAATCCCGCCTTTTTAAGGCTGTCACCAAACATATCCACAAAAATATCTTCGTCTTCTATCAAAAGAATCTTAGACATAAAATTTTTGCAATTTAGTTTAACTCCCCTTCATTGCTGTAATTATATATTTATTTTGAAAATAATGCAATAGCCCAAAAATTTCAGCATAAATAATTTTAGTTATTCGCATAATTTAAATTTATTTTTACTCTTTTTTCATAAACCGGAATTTTATTAACCATAATAGGTGGCCAATATTCAACTTCGGCTTTTTCTATGCTAGGATAATTTTTTAAATATTCTGTAATCTCATTATTGTTTTTGCCCAGCAATCCCTTCTTAAGAGTTTCTGCATCCAAACTTGTTTGATTAGAAGAAATATGGACATTCATACTAAATGTATTTGCGCCAAAATCAGCATTAACATTTCCATAATCCAAAGTTATTGCATCAGTATTTTGATTTTTAGCTCCACTATTGGATTTATTAATTATAAAACCAGCTAAACTTTTCATATCAGCTTCTGAAAAAACAATAGCCTTGGCCTTGGCTTGCGCTTTTATTTCAAAACTATCGGCGACCATTCCTGAAGATGCGGATGGAATATATGTTATATCACCAAGAGAAATTGCACCATCCAAGATCACTGTTCCGCTTTGAGCGGAATCCTTTATCTTCTTTTTAATGGAAGCATTGGCATCCAAAGAAATTTTGTCTTTAGCGACGCTAAGATCTTTATCAGATATTATCTTGGAATTATTAACTCCGTTTCCACCCCCAGCCATCGCCACGACAGATTTGGCATAAATCTTTGAATATTTTTCACTATTACTATCTTTAAATCCAGGAATAGAAAAATTGCTTGGTCCGATATTATAGGAATCTCCCGCTTCATCAGCAACAACCTCTGCCTCAACCATTCCCGGCTTAGTGTCTGCGCCAACCTTAGTCATTCCCGGGACAACTACGCCGGAAACGAGCCGAAACAATTTCTGATCATTGCTCAAAAACCTTGTTGTGGCAACAAGCACTTGAGAAGATGGACTATATTCATTATAAATTGTTATTTTCCCCCTAGCCTTCTGATTGGAAACATTTTTAAGTCCGGTAGCATTGAAAGTTTCCGAAATATTTTCATCAAAATTCAATATTCTTCCGGGAATTATCATTTTATTTTGATCAATACTGTTTTGAGAAACATCTACAGAAATACTTCCATCAGTTGATTTAATGTCTTTTTTAGCAGAAATGGTAATTGTCGCTTCCGGCAAAAAAACATATGTGCCATAACTCAATCCTCCAATTAAAAAAATAAAAAAAACAAACCTTAGGAATTTCAGTCCCTTCTTTTTTGTTAGTTCTTTTTCTGTTTTTTTGTTTTTATCTCTTAGCCCATTCTCATTCTCTTTTTTATTGGAAAAATTATTAGGATAAAAAAAATTCTCGAGTTGCTCTTCTTTTTTATCTATCTTTCCCCGTGTAGAAAAATCATGCCTCGCCAACTCATCATTATTATTTTTTTTTCTTCTTGGAATGAAATCGTCATAAACATCATTCTTTTTTTGATTTTCCAGTTTAATCGGAGCGGAGACATCCATTTTGGATATATTTTTTTTTGGCAGATAGCTTTCTTGAAAAGTTTTATCTTCAAGCAAATAATCCTTACTGCTCATTGGATACGCCGTTGACAACGGTCTCGACTCATCATTATTTTTTTCTGTTTTTTTAAACCTATTTGGATTCGTGTGCGTACTATCTTTTTCGATATAGTTAAAATATTCCGCCGATCCGATTTCATCCAATCGACGATCATTATGATTATTTTCTTGCAACTGTTGTCGTTTTAATTCAGCTTTTTTTCTATCTTCATTTTTTTCTTCCGATTCTTTCAATTCAATGTTTTCCTCATACTCATCATAATCATCCAGCTTATCTTGAAATAATATCCCCGCTTTTTCAATAAGTTTCCTTCCCAATTTATCTTGAGTAACAATAGCTATTTTTAATCCCAAGCCATCGGCTTCTTTGCGTAAAAGCTTCAGATTGACAATGCTTTGAATCAATGATGCATTTTTTGGAGCAACGATAACAGCCTCATTAGTTTCAACGCTTCTTAATTTTTCCACAATAGAAGTTATCTCTTCATCAATATCTACATACAATGTCTGATGCATAAATATGTTATAAAAAAATTATTTTTGAATCATTTTTACCGCTCTGCGTAAAATTCCCGCCAAAACTTTTTCTTCTCCAACCGCCTCCAATACCAAATTAGCCAGACCCATCGGTGTAATATCTTGAGGATCTCTCAATTCCCGTGTTTCATCAAAAATATTAACCACATCCTTCGGTTGCAAAAAACTTACTTCAACATCTTTTGTGAATGGAAGATTTTTTGTCCATTGTTTGGAAAGGAGCGCTTTTTTGATTCCCGGCAATCCGGATCCGCCACCACAAAGAAAAATGCGATGAGGCAAAAGATCATTATCGGAAAACTCAGACAATGACAATTCCACTCCGCTAAGCCAAACATTGCAATCATCAAAAAATTTCTTCTCCAATTTTTCTGTAATATCCCTGCCTAACTTTCCTTCGGCATATTTAATTTTAAAATTTTCAGCTTCTTCAAATCCGATATTCAATTCCATTGCCAATCTTTTTGTAAATGCCCGACCTCCTAAGGCGAACATTTTTGTGCCCTCCAGACCACCATTACGCACAAGAGCGATATCAGTTGTTCCTCCTCCTATATCAATAAAGATTGCACCAAAATCAACAACATCATCTATTCCCATTGATTTGGCCACTGCATATGGTTCAGCGGCAATGCACAGCAATTCTAATTTCAGTTCATTGGCAATCGTTTGTAGCGCTCCCAAATGCACCATTGGTGCATAGGCATTAAAAACGGCGATGGAAACATCTTTGCCTTGAAAACCTAATGGATTAGTAATTTTATAACCGTCAATCCTAACATCGACAATCGCCGCATTAATTAATTTTACTTCAATTTCACTATGTCCGGTTTCCCATGCCAATTGTTGGCGGATGCGATCAAAGGCCTTCCATTGAACTTTTTGAATAATATTTTTTAATTCAGGAAAATCAATTCGCACTTCCGGCTTTATTCTCTCGTAATGAACAGTTGTCGTTGTGCCTTTGACTAACTCTCCGGCAATTCCAATGATTGCTTTTTCCACTTTTTTAATTCCCGCCATTGCTTTGGCCGCTTCAATCGCCCGCGCGCAATTTTCAATCACGCCTGTGATATCAGAAACGGCACCACTGTGCATATCTTTAATTCCCTGCCTTGATCTTCCCACTCCCCTGACAATTCCCGTTCCATTTGATGCATCAATTTTAAAAACCAACGCCTTAACAACTTCCGTGCCAATATCCAGCGACAAATAATATTGCGATGCCGACTTATCTCTACCTAATATTTTAGAAAAAATTCCCATCTCAAAATTTTTATTTTATTTTACTTTTTAATTATAAAATAAAAAAAGGTTTAATACAAATTTTATTCAGACTAAGAAAATTAAATATCAAAATAAGCTTTGCGATATTGTTTTGCCACACTTTCCCAGCTCATTTTTTCAGCAATCTTGCGACTTTCCATACTCATGTCTTTGATCAATTTCGGATTATTAATTAATTTATCAAGTTTTTCTGCAATATCAGCGCTATTTTTGAATTTAATTATGAAACCATTTTTATTTTCAAAAACCAACTCGCTTGCCCCGCCAGTATTCGTTGAAACCAAAGGCAAGCCGGTCGCCAACGCTTCAAGCATCGCATTACTCATTCCTTCGTTAAGCGAAGGAAAAACAAACAAAGTAGCTTCTTGATAATATGGCAAAACTTTTTCATGCGGAATAATTCCAACAAATTCAACATTTTTTTCCAGTTGCATTTTTTTTACCATTTCCTCCAATTTTTGACGCGCGTTTCCATCTCCCATAATTTTTAAAAGTATTTGCGGATATTTTGGTGCAAGCATTGCAATAGCTTCAATTAAATAATTAATACCTTTTCGATCTGTCAATCTTGACGCTCCCGGAGTAATGATAAATTTATTTTGCAAATGTTTCTTTTCTTCTTTTGGCTTAAATTGATTTGTATCAATACCATTATAAATAATTTCAATAGCTTGTTTTGGAGCTGACTTATGTGCCAATTTTCGCAATCCTTCACTATTAGAAATAACTTGATCGGATTTTTTCCAAATAAATTTTATAAGCGGGGCAATAAATTTATACAAAAAAATAAAGCGATCGCTATAGTAAGGCACATCAGATCCGCGCAAGGAAATTATATATGGCAATCCAAATTCATATTCAAGAAGCATCGACAAGAAACCGCAAGGAACAGTAAAAAAAGAATGCGACAAACTATACGGCTGTTTATTTTTTTGAGCGGATTTGACTAATTTTCTGGAAAAAATATATGCTCTCCAAGAATAAACCAATAGATTTTTTTGCGATTGAAAATGTAAATTGTTTTCATTTTTTCCAATTGGTAATTTATGTAAACGAATATTTTGTCCGATTTTTTCCAAATGATATTTTTCATCCACAGAAGATGTAATTAAATCAACTTCCAAATCGGGCATATTGGCAAACTCTTGCAAAATATATCTCGTTGCATTAGCCGCTCCTCCGCCAAGTGGCGGATACTCATAATTAAAAAATAATATTTTCATAACTTCTAATTAATGCTACGAAATGGCTCGACCAATACTTTGATAATCAAAACCGAGTTCTTTCATTTTTTTCGGGTCATAAAGCAAGCGACCGTCAAAAATTATGATTTGCTTTAACCGTTTTTTTATTTCATCAAAATCAACACTGCGAAATTCTTTCCATTCTGTAATTATCAATAAAGCATCTGCTTGATCAATTGCATCATATTTGCTTTCAAAATAAGTAATATTTTTATTATTTCCAAAATACTCCGGTTTTTTCGCCATCTTCATCGCCTCGGGATCATGCGCTTGAATTTTTGCTCCGCGATCAATCAAATCATTGATAATTGTCAATGCTGATGATTCGCGCATATCATCGGTTCCCGCTTTAAAAGCTAATCCCCAAACAGAAAAAACTTTACCATTCAAATCTTCACCAAATTTATCAATAACCATGTTGCTAAGAACGTGTTTTTGTTTTTCATTGGTAGCCAGAGTTTGCTTGAACATTTCTGCTTCATAGCCATAATCTTTAGCTATTTTAATGAGCGCCTTAACATCTTTCGGAAAACAGCTACCACCAAATCCCGGTCCGGCATAAATAAAATGTTCACCAATTCTCGGATCCGCACCAATTGCTTTTCTAATATGGTCAAAATCCGCCCCGACACGAGCGCAAATATTGCCAAGCTCATTACTAAGAGAAACTTTTGCCGCCAAAAAACTATTTGCTGCATATTTAACTGTCTCAGCTGTTTTGGGATCCATAGCATAAAATCGACTTTCTCTGCGCATAAAAGGCGCATACAATTCTCGCATTATCTCAACTACACTAGGATCATCTGCTCCAATTACCACCCGGCTTGGCTCCATAAAATCTTTAACCGCGCTCCCTTGAGCTAAAAATTCCGGATTACTAACCACAAAAAAGGGAATATCAGTTCTGCGCTTTTTTTGCTCTTCCAAAATAGTCGACCTAACCAAATCAGCCGTTCCGACAGGAACAGTAGATTTATCCACAATAATAAGCGGGTGATCAATCAATTGTCCTATCGATTGAGCAACATCAAGGACATGCGTAAGATCAGCGCTACCATCTTCATTGGGTGGCGTGCCAACAGCAATAAACAAAATATTACTCGCTTTAAGCGCTTCTTCAAAATTAGTTGTGAAACGCAATGTTTTAGCTTTAAGATTTTTTTCAACCAACTCATCCAAATCATCTTCGTGTAATGGGACATTGCCTTGACTGAATTGGTCCACCTTTTTTTGATCCTTGTCAACACAAATAACAGTATTCCCCATTTCAGCAAAGCAAGCTCCCGTAACCGAACCGACATAACCAGTTCCAATGACTGCAATTTTCATATATTTTATCTAAAATTATTTTTTTAACTTTCAATTATTTTCTTAATTGAATAGTTCATATGTCCTTGGCTCTTGTAATAATTCTTAATTAAAATATCAGCAAGCAATCCAAAAATAAACAATTGAATACCGACAAGAATCATAAAAACTCCAATTAACGGCCAAATCTTATCTGAAAGCGAAATATGAAAAAATATTTTTCCAATTGCCATCCAAACAAGAATAAATATTCCTAGAAGCGAGAGAAAAATTCCCGATCCGCCAAAAAGATGCAACGGGCGATTGGCATATTTACGCCAAAACCAAATCGAAACCATATCAACGAAGCCCTTAATCGCTCTTTTCCAATTATATTTGGTTACTCCATGCAAACGTGGATGATGCGAAACCTTAACTTCTCCGACTTGGTATCCCTGCATTTCCAAAACAGCCGGAATGAAACGATGCATCTCGCCGAACAAATCAACATCGACAAAGCATTCCCGCTTATATGCTTTAAGGCTACACCCTGAGTCATGAATCTTATCTTGAATTAAAATTTTTCGAAGCAAATTCGCCCCTCGTGAAAAAAATTTCTTGGAAAAATTATCTTTGCGATTATACCGCCAGCCCGATATTACATCATAACCTTTTTCCATTTCTTGCAAAAGCAAACCGATATCCATCGGGTCATTCTGCAAATCTCCATCCATTGTGATAATTATTT
>JAJYDG010000013.1 GCA_021777675.1 bacterium
CACAGGCAGAGAGATTATTGACATATTCTCCCGAGGCAGAGGTACCGCAACTTTCCACGAAATCCACCTGAATATTGCCCGCCTCCGAACGATTCCATTCGTCACTGGTTTTAGTGGGCACATTAGGGATAAGAGGAAAGAACTTTTTTTCTGAGTTTTACCTTTTAATTTCAGAGTTTCTTTTTCATGTTTGAGTCGGCGATCGATAGTAGCTGACGTCATGCTTTTTAGCTGGGTGGAGATTTCATCCGAACAAATTTCTTTTTTTGATCCGGCAAAGTAGGCTGCTCTTAATGTGTCCATATATTGATTCTTAGCTTCCTTATTCATGGCTTATTTTATGGTTAAAAGTTAACTCCCTAGATTAGCATGAATTCGGGTGTCTTTTTAGATGATATATCAATAGGGGGCTTGGTGTTATTTTAGATGATTTGATGCGACAATTTGACATAATCTTTTTATTCAGGTATGCTTATTTTGCTGGATTACCAGTAGTTTTTATTAGTATTATTTTTTAAAATTATCATGCCAACAATCAATCAATTAAAAAGGAAGTCTCGAAAAACATTAAAAAGCAAATCAAAAACACCAGCTTTTAAACATGTTTTTAATACGTTGAAAAATAAGCCAGTACTTACAAACAGCTCGTTTAAAAGAGGCGTCTGTTTAAAGGTTAGCACTACGACACCAAAAAAACCAAATTCCGCATTGCGAAAAATTGCCAGAGTTCGCCTTACCAATGGAATGGAGGTAACCGCATATATTCCTGGCATCGGACATAACCTGCAAGAACATTCAATTGTGATGCTTCGTGGCGGAAGGGTGAAAGATCTTCCCGGTGTTCGCTATCATATTGTGCGAGGAGTTTTGGATAGTGCCGGAGTGGCTAAAAGAAAAAGGGGTCGTAGCAAGTATGGAGCAAAAATAGAGAAAGTCGCTAAATAGTATTTTTTTATGAGATTGAGTTTTTAAATCATTAAATTAGTATATAAAGTTTTATAATATGGCAAGAAGAAAAAGAGTTTTTAAAAAACACATAAAGCCTGACACAAAATTTGATAATTTATTGGTAGGCAAGTTTATAAACAGTATCTTGAAGGGCGGAAAAAAAACTGTTGCAGAAAAAATCATGTATGATTCTTTTGATATTATTCATGAAAAAACCAATAAGGGCGGTTTGAATGTTTTCGAACAGGCATTGAAAAATGTTGCGCCACTTGTTGAATTAAAATCGCGGCGCGTTGGAGGAGCTAATTATCAAGTTCCAGTTCCTGTTTTGGGTGAAAGAAGAACAACTTTGGCTATTCGCTGGATTAAAGCGGCGGTTTCTTCTAAAAAAGGTAAAAAAATGGCAGAAAAATTAGCCGATGAGTTGATTGAAGCGTCGAATAAAACTGGAGGAGCAATGAAAAAAAGAGAAGATGTTCATAGAATGGCTGAAGCAAACAAGGCTTTTGCTCATTTTGCTTAGTTTTTAAAGCGTTTTTGTTTTTTTGTTTCTCCGATAAGGACTTTTGATTTGTTTTTGCATTAAATAGATTTTTTTAAATTTAAAAAAAATATGGCACGAAAGTACTCTATTGAAAATTATAGAAACATTGGAATTATCGCTCATATTGATGCTGGAAAAACCACAACAACTGAGCGCGTTTTATTTTATACCGGCATTACGCATAAGATTGGTGAAGTGCATGAGGGAGCGGCGACAATGGATTGGATGGAACAAGAAAAAGAACGAGGAATCACAATCACCAGCGCTGCAACGACTTGTTATTGGAAAAATTGTCAAATTAATATTATTGACACTCCCGGACACGTTGATTTTACTGTTGAAGTTGAAAGATCATTGCGGGTTTTGGATGGAGGAGTGGTTGTTTTTGATGGAAAAGAGGGTGTCGAGCCTCAATCAGAAACCGTTTGGCGTCAAGCGGATAAATATAATGTGCCGAGAATTTGTTTTATTAATAAAATTGATAAAGAAGGCGCGGATTTTTATTACGCGTTGAAAACTATTTGGGATCGTTTGACGCCCAATGCGGTGGCTATGCAAATTCCAATCGGAGAGCGGGGGGGCTTTTCTGGTGTTATCGATTTAATTAAATTGAAAAGCTATACTTTTTCAGGAGAAATGGGTGAAAATGTTATTGAAAGCGATGTGCCGGCAGAGCTCTTGGATAAAGCGAAAGATTGGCGAGAAAAAATGGTAGAAAAAGTTTCTGAAACTGATGAAGTATTAACAGAAAAATATTTGAACGGAGAGGAGATCTCTCAAGATGAGTTGAAAAGCGCAATTCGTCGAGCAACAATCGCCACCACTCTTGTGCCGGTTTTCACAGGAACGGCTTTGCGTAATAAAGGTGTTCAATTAGTGCTTGATGCAGTAGTGGACTATTTGCCATCACCAATTGATGTTCCAACGATTAAAGCAACGGATGTTCATGACGAAACAAAAGAGATTGACATAAAACAAGATGACGGAATGCCTTTCTCGGCTTTGGCTTTTAAGGTGGCTACCGATCCATATGTTGGTCAATTGACTTTTTTTCGTGTTTATTCAGGAACACTCAAGGCTGGTTCCTATGTTTTGAATTCTTCTAAAAACGAAAAAGAAAGAATTGGCAGAATTCTTCAAATGCATGCTAATCATCGGGAAGAAATCTCAGAAATTTATGCAGGAGGAATTGGAGCACTTGTGGGAATGAAAAATACAACTACCGGAGATACATTATGCGATATTGAAAAACCGGTTCTTTTGGAAACAATAACTTTTCCTGAGCCGGTGATTTCAATTGCAATTGAACCAAAAACTAAAGCCGATCAAGAAAAAATGGGCTTGGCATTGCGAAAATTGTCAGAAGAAGATCCAACTTTTCGTGTACATACCGACGAAGAAACAGGGCAAACTATTATTGAAGGAATGGGAGAGTTGCATTTGGATATTATTGTTGATCGAATGAAACGAGAATTTAAGGTTGAAGCAAATGTTGGACAACCACAAGTAGCTTATCGCGAAACAATTCGTCAGGTTGCTGAAGCGGAAGGCAAATATATTAAGCAATCTGGTGGTCGTGGTCAATATGGACATTGTTGGGTCAGAGTTGAACCGCAGGAGCCGGGAAAAGGGTTTGAATTTGTCAGCGAAATTAAAGGCGGAGTCATTCCTCAAGAATACATTGCTCCAATCGAAAAAGGTATCAAAGAAGCAATGGATAATGGAGTCGTTGCCGGCTATCCGATGGTGGATATTAAAGCAACAGTTTATGATGGATCATTTCATGAAGTTGATTCTTCTGAAGCTGCTTTCAAGATTGCCGGATCAATGGCCTTCAAGGAAGCTTCTCGCAGAGCAAAACCAATGCTGCTTGAACCAATTATGAAGGTGCAAACAACAACGCCGGAGAATTTTATGGGAGATGTTGTTGGTGATTTAAATTCAAAAAGAGGGATAATTAAAGAGATGGGCGATCGCGGAGAGGGCAATGCTCGTGTTAAAGTGATTGATGCAGAAGTTCCACTATCTTCTATGTTTGGATATGCAACGCAATTGCGATCAATGACTCAAGGAAGAGCTAATTACTCCATGGAATTTGGTCATTATGCTGAAGTTCCGAAAAATGTGGCGGAGGAAGTAGCTGGAGGAAAGAAATAGTTTAGACTTATTTTTTGAATGTTTCTAATATAAATGCTAAAAAATATCACCGACATCTTTATAATATTTAGTGCTAAATATTTGTTATTTTTGGTTATTGGCTTAGTTTTGATTTATTTTTTACGCCAGTCAAAAAATATACGTAAAGAATTTGTGATTTTTAGTGCATTTGTCTTTCCAATAGCTTTTATTATTTCAAGAATTGCTGCGCATTTTTATTATAATGCCAGGCCTTTCATGGTTGAAGGAATTACCCCGCTGATTGCTCATGTTGCTGATAATGGTTTTCCATCAGATCACACATTGCTTGGTTGCGCCATAGCCGCGGTTGTTTTTCGTTTTGATAGAAAAAATGGAGTAGCAGTATTCTTACTATCTTTAATTATTGGTTTTTCAAGAGTTTTCGCCGGAGTACATCATTCCCTAGATATTTGGGGTAGTGTGCTTATTGTTCTTTTTTCAGCAATTATTTCTCAAATATTATTTCAACATTACTTTGAAAAAAAGCTTAAATAGACTTTTTTTATTGTGTCATTATTGGCTTTTTTTGAGAAATAATATATAATAGAAAAATAAAGATATGAAAAAAATTACGGTTTATTTATTTTGCGCTTGTTTTTTTTTGTTTTTGACTAGCTGTTCCTTTGGTGGTGGTAAAATTGGAACATCTTCCGGAGGACAGAATTATGTTTTTTCGAAAAGTATTTGGATTTCTAGCGATGGAGGAAAAAATTGGAAAGCATCCAATATTTCAAAAAACAAACCGCGAGTTTCCGATATTGATCCGCTCAGCTTGGCTTTTGATGGAAAAAATCCCGATATTAGTTATGTCGGTTTGCGTAGCGGGGGAATAATAAAAACAACAGATGGTGGTGCAAGTTGGGAATTTATGAATCTGAATACTGATAAAGTCTATGGTCTTGATGTTGATCCGTTTGATTCAAAAATAATTTACGCCACTACAGTTATCAATAATCGAGGAAAAATATTTAAAAGCATCGATTCCGGAGCTAATTGGAAAGAAATTTATACTTTTGCCGCAAATGGTCCCTTGGCTGCTTATCTTAAGATTGACAAGCAGAATCCAAAAGTTATTTATGTGTCTACCAGTGATAATCAATTGATTAAAAGTACGGACAGTGGCAATACTTGGAAAAATATTTTTCAAACATCTTCTCCTGTGTTAAAAATTTCCATTGATGCGGAAAATGATAACAATGTTTATTTAATAACAAAAAACGGAGATGTGTTTTTTAGTTCCGATGCTGGAAATTCTTTTGACAATTTAGCAAATAAAAATGGCTCCAATTCAATGCTTGATTCCGGATTTTCTTCTATGGAAACCTCTCCAATGAGTGCCGGCGGAGTTTATTTTTGGGGAAGATCAGGCATAATTCATAGTAGCGATAAAGGAAAAACTTGGAAAAAAATAGTAACACTGAATAATCCGCAAAATTCACCAATAAGCGCATTGGCGATAGATCCTCGAAATTCAAATGAAATAATTTATGGCGCATTGCAAGCAACGTACAAATCTAATGATGGGGGAAATACTTGGGCGACATCGCAATTTGATTTATCAAAAACGATTAGTATTTTAAAGTATAATCCAGTTAATCCCGATATTGTTTTTGCTTGCTTTTCCGCTAAGTAGTTTAATTTTTTTTATATAATTTATGTATAAAGGCGTAATTGAAAAAAATAAAATTAATTTTGATAAAGTCATTATCCATTTTAAAGAGGAGTTGGGAAAAATTAGAACAGGAAGGGCTTCTAGCGCTATGGTGGAAAACTTGGCGGTTGAATATTATGGATCGAGAACTCCTTTAAAACAAATTGCAACTATTTCTATTCCTGAACCGCGAACAATTTCAATTACTCCTTGGGATAAAAATAGCTTTTCTGTCATCGAGAAAGCTTTTAGGGAGTCTGATTTAGGGTTGAATCCTGTAAATGACGGTCAAATGATTCGGATTAATGTTCCAGCGCTAACTGAGGAGCGTCGTCGCGACTTTGTAAAAATGCTTAACGGTCTTTCTGAAAGTGCAAGGGTTTCAATTCGAAAATGCCGTGAAGATGTTTGGAATGCAATTTGGGAAATGAATATTGGAGAAGATGATAAATTTCAAGGAAAAGAAAAATTACAAAAAATAGTTGATGAATATAACACTGAAATTGAGAGTATCAGAAAGAAAAAAGAAGCGGAAATTATGCAGGTATAGTTTTTGCAAGAAAAATTGAAATTAAAGTCAAAATAAAAAATAATTTTTTTAATTGAACACGAATATGTTTATAGCTGTTTTGGTGTTTGTTTTAATTTTAGGCGTTTTAGTGCTTGCTCATGAATTGGGGCATTTTGTTACGGCACGCAGAAATGGAGTAAAAGCTTCTGAATTTGGATTTGGTTTTCCTCCAAGAATAATTGGAGTTCAATTTTTAAGAAAAGAAAATTCTAAAAAATATGCCAAATGGAGAATTATTTGGGGCAATAAAGATGGTGATGATTTGAATGAAAAGATTGATTTAAAAGATGCTCATCAAAAAAAGATGCAAGGAGGAACGATATATTCTCTAAACTGGATTCCTCTGGGAGGATTTGTTAAAATTAAGGGTGAAGATGGCGGATCGCTCGATGAAAAAGACAGCTTTTCAGCTAAAAGCGCTTGGATTCGAATAAAAATTTTAGTGGCGGGAGTGGTAATGAATTTTATTTTAGCGTGGTTTTTATTTTCGCTTGGTTTTTTTATTGGAGCGCCACAACAGGTTGATTCAAGCCAAAAAGACAATGCTAATGCCAAGATTCAGATTTCAGAAATTGTTTCAGGTTCTCCGGCAAGTAAAATGGGAATCAAAGTTGGTGATGAAATTGCAAAAATGCAAAAAAATAGCAGTGGAGAAAATGTTTATTTTAAAAATATAAAAGATGTGCAAGACTTTATTAATAATAGCAAAGGACATGAAATGAAATTGAAAATATTGCGTGGATCGGAACAGTTGACAGTAAGCGGAGTGCCGAGAGTTGATGCGCCAAAAGATCAAGGTGCGTTAGGAATTGCTTTGGCGGAAACCGCATTGGTGCGATATCCGGTGCATATAGCTTTGATCAAGGGAATAATATCGGTTTGGGATATGACATCTTTGATTTTTATGGGATTATATGGAATGTTAATCGCTCTTTTTTCCGGTCATGGTGGTGCGGTTGATGTTTCCGGTCCTGTTGGAATTGCCGTACTTACCAAAGAGGTTACCGGCTTGGGATTGGTTTATGTAATCCAATTTGCCGCTATGCTAAGCATTAATTTGGGAATAATAAACGCATTGCCCATTCCGGCACTAGATGGTGGGCGAATTTTATTCGTATTGATTGAAAAAATAAAAGGCTCTCCAATTAGTGCAAAGGTTGAGCAGTCTTTTCATATGGTTTTTTTTGCGCTGTTGATTTTGCTTATGGTAGTGGTAACATACAAAGATATAGTTAGATTTTTTTGATTTATATAATTTTCAAATATGCTAAAAAAAGTTAAAAATTTATCCAGAAAATTATCCGGCAATCTTTTTGGAAATTTTTCCAAAGATATCGGTATTGATTTGGGAACGGCCAATACCTTGGTATATGTTAAGGGCAGGGGAATTGTTATTAATGAACCTTCGGTAGTGGCAATAAACAAAAAAACCGGGCAAGTCTTGGCTATTGGCAAGGAGGCAAAGAAAATGGTTGGAAAGACTCCCGGGCATATTGTGGCAACTAGACCATTAGTTGATGGCGTTGTGAGTGATTTTGAAATAACACAACAAATGCTTAAATATTTTATTGATAAAGTGCACAGGGGCAGTTTCACATTATTCCCTCGTCCAAGAGTAATCGTAGGAATTCCTTCTGAAGTGACAGAAGTGGAAAAAAGAGCAGTAATCGATGCGACATTAAATGCCGGAGCGCGTGAAGCTTATTTAATTGATGAGCCAATGGCAGCGGCAATTGGAGCCCGTCTTCCAGTGCAGGAGGCAGCGGGAAATATGGTTGTTGATATTGGAGGTGGCACAACCGATATCGCTGTAATTTCTCTGGGGGGCATTGTCGTTTCGCGTAATTTACGGATTGCCGGAGATGAGATGAATGAGGATATTGTTAGATATTGTCGAGACGAATTCAATTTACTTATTGGTGAAAAAACAGCGGAAGATGTGAAAATTATTATTGGTAGCGCCTGTCCGCAAAAGGAAAAAAAACAAATGCAAGTGCGTGGAAGAGATTTGGTGTCAGGATTACCCAAGGAGGTGACGATAAACGACGAGCAGGCAAGAGATGCGCTTTCTCGTTCAATTAGAATTATTGTCAATAGCATAAAAACTGTCGCCGAAGAAACTCCCCCGGAGCTTTTATCAGATATTATGCAAAGAGGTATTATTTTAGCCGGTGGCGGTGGACTTATTCGGGGTATTGATCGTGTGATTGCCAATCATACGGAAATCCCAGTGCGAATGATGGAAGATCCTCTGACAGCGGTTGTTCGAGGAACGGGAATTGTATTGGAAGATATTGAGTCTTTGCGGGAAATTTTAGTGGAAAATCAACATGAAAAATCGTTTATCTAGAGTTTATGTCAAAAAAATACATCGCTTCCAAAATAATCAAATTAGTGCTGGTTATAATTATTTGCTTAGTGCTGATTTTTATTAATCCCAAAGGAATATTTAATCCTTTGCGAGGTTTTTTTTTGCGAGTAAGCGCTCCTTTTCAGCGAGTGTTTTATGGATTTAATGAAAAAATTGGAGAAACGGTTTTTTTCTTAGGATCTATTGCTCAGCTAAAAACTGAAAATGCGCGCCTAATAAAAGAAAATGATTCATTATCTTCTCAGGTTGCGAATTTAAAACAAGAAAAAAACGAGAACGAAGCGTTGAGGAAGCAATTGGATTTGTTGCCAAGAAATCAATTTAATTTGATTGGTGCAGATATTATTGCCCAAGATCCGCAAGGGATGCTTAATTGGGTTTTGATTGATAAGGGAAATGATAGCGGAATTGAAAGCGGAATGGTAGTGATTGTTTCCGATGGCATTTTGGTTGGAAAGGTGACGGAAGTATATTCTCATAGCGCTAAAATTGATTTCTTAACTAATGCAAATAGCTCAATCAATGTTTTGGATTTAGAAACTGGAGCCAAAGGTATTGCAAGGGGGGAATATGGATTAGGATTAATATTAGACATGGTAACTCAGACAGATACTCTGAATAATGGAGATAGCATAGTCACATCCGGTTTGGGTGGTGATGTCCCAAAGGGCTTGCTTTTGGGAAAAATTAAGGAGATCAAATTATCTGCCGATAAGCTTTTTCAAGGAGCAATAATCACTCCGATTGTAAAATATTCCAACTTAAGCACTTTATTTGTAATAAAGAGTAATAAATAAAAGAGATGTTTGAAAAAATAATAAATTTTTTTATAATTTTTTTTGCAGTTTTATTGCAAATGTCTGTTTTTCCCAATATTTTTTTCTTAGGCATCAGTCCTAATTTAGCAATGGATCTTGTTATTTTTTGGGTTGTTTACGAAGGCTTTGAAGGCGCTTTTTTTAAAATTATTTTAACCGGATTTATTTTGGATTTGGTATCATTTCATCCTATTGGCATAAATATAATAATTTTTTCCATAATCGCTTTTTTGACCAGTATTTTTTCCAAACGTTTATTTGCTTTTGGTATTTGGCGAACAATTATTTTAATGCTTTTTGTGATGATCGGTACGGGGATAAACGAAATCGGCACATTTTTTTTGTTTAAAGCTATTGAATATTTCAAAGGAATTAAAGAAGCTGAAAACATTTTTTTTATATTGAACAGGAATGTTTTTTTTAGTGAAGTATGCTTAAATATTTTATTCTTCTTTTTAATTGTTTTTTTGATTGTGAAAATTGAAAAATTTTTTAATTTGTATAAAAATAAGAAAAATTCTAATTATGCTTGAAAGATATTTTAAAAATAGAAGAATTAGGCAAGGCGTTGAAATTGAAGATTCGATTATGACAGTTACGGAAAAAGAAAAAGCAATTATGGAAACGCCCTTCAAGAGGCAGAGCTTGTCAATTGTTTGGTGTTTAATTTCTGCGATCTGGCTGTTTCTGCTCGGGCGTGTTTTTTATCTGGATATAATTGAAGCAAGATATTATTCTGGTGTTTCCGCTGAAAATCGAATTAGAAAAATTGTGATTAATGCTCCTCGCGGTAATATTTTGGATAAATCCGGACATATTTTGGCACGAAATTCTCCCAGTATGGATGCGATTGTTGTTCCTGGCGATTTACCGAAAAATCCTCAAGACAGAAAAAAATTGGCGGATAGCGTTGCGGAAATTCTTAATATGAATTCGGGAAATGCAGAAATAATTTTTTCAAGCCAAAATGAAAAAACACCTGATAAGATATTGTTAAAAGAAAATATTTCTCAAGATCAGGCTTTGATTTTGGCTGGAAAAGCCAATGAATTGCCGGGAGTGCTGGTTGAAAAAACGGCTATTCGCAATTATTCGGATAGTGTTATTTTTTCACATATAATTGGTTATGATGGAAAAATAACAAAAGGAGAGTTGGATAAGAATCCAGGCTATTCAATGACTGACTATATCGGAAAAACCGGCTTGGAAAAGCAATATGAAGTTCAATTGCGAGGTGTTCCGGGTGCCGATCAAGTGGAAATTGATTCTCGAGGAGCGATAAAAAAGGATTTGGGTGTAATAAATCCGCAATCAGGAGGAGATTTATATCTAAATATCGATCAAGAATTGCAAAAAAAACTCTATGACAGTTTGTCGGGAATATTGGAAAAAACAAACACAAAGATGGCAGCTGCTGTGGCAATTGATCCTCAAACTGGTGGAATTTTAGCAATGGTTAGTATTCCAGGCTATGATAATAATATGTTTGCGCGCGGAATTAGCAGTGATGAATATAAGTCACTAATAACAGATACTAATTTGCCATTGCTTAATCGTGCCACAACCGGTGAATATCCTCCCGGATCAACTATTAAACCGGCAATTGCCTCTGCTGCTCTTTCCGAAGGAACAATTACCCCATCAACAATTATCGACGGATTGGGAGGAAATTTAACGGTGGGTAATTTTCATTTTGGCGATTGGACAGCGCATGCTCCAAGTGATGTCAGAACAGCTATCGCACAAAGTAATGATGTTTTTTTCTATACAATTGGAGGTGGATACGGAAATATTCAAGGCCTTGGCATGAGTCGAATGAAAAAATACGAAAATCTTTTTGGTTTTGGAAGTCCTACGGGTATTGATTTGCCTGGTGAGGCAAGCGGATTTATTCCTGATGAACAATGGAAACTTGATAAGCTGAAAGAAAAATGGTATATCGGTGATTCCTATCACTGTGCAATTGGACAAGGTTTTGTAACAGTTACTCCGTTACAATTAGCTAATTATACGGCAGCAATTGCTAATGGTGGAACTTTATATGTTCCACAATTGGCAAATCATATCAAAAATAGTGACGGTTCAGAAGAATATTTTCCGGCAAAAATTATCAGAAAAAATTTTATTTCCAATGATGTAATGCAGGTTATTCGTGAGGGTATGCGACAAACAGTTACAGATGGAACAGCGCAAACCTTAAAAAGTTTGTCGGTTGAAGTGGCGGGAAAAACCGGAACAGCGCAATTTGGTACGGGAAAGGAAACACATGGCTGGTTTATTTCTTTTGCACCCTTTAATAATCCCAAAATTGCAATGGCTGTTTTAGTTGAGGGTGGAGGTGAAGGAAATTCCAGCGCATTACCTGTAACTAAAGATGTATATAATTGGTATTTTAATCAAAATTAAAATATTTTAAGTTTATAATGAGCAACAACTTCAAAATTAATTCTAAATTCAGACCGGAAGGCGATCAACCTGATGCCATAAAAAAATTAGTCTCCGGATTGAAAGCCGGTAAAAAGTTTCAAACGCTTTTAGGTGTAACGGGATCGGGAAAAACTTTTACAATTGCCAATGTGATTGAAAAAGTACAAAGACCGACGCTTGTTATTTCGCCAAATAAAACCTTAACGGCGCAATTAGTCCAAGAGTTTCGCACTTTTTTCCCTAAAAATGCAGTAGAATATTTTGTTTCTTATTATGATTATTTTCAGCCTGAGGCATATATTGCTTCGACAGATACATATATTGAAAAAGAATCTCAAATCAATGAAGAAATTGATCGCTTGCGTCATGCTGCAACGGCAGCGCTAATGAGTCGAGAAGATGTGATTATTTGCGCCTCGGTTTCTTGCATCTATGGCTTGGGATCACCGGATTATTATCGTGATACAATGCTTGAAATGAAGTTGGCGGAAAAAATCGATCGAGAATGGATTATACAAAAATTAGTCGGAATGCAATATGTACGCAGTGATATTTTGGCGCGCGGAAAATTTCGTTTAATCGGGGAAGTGTTGGAAATTATGCCCCCGGCAAGGGAAATCGTTACGCGCATTGAAATGTTAGAAGAAAAAATTGAAAAAATTTTTGAGTACGATTTTTTAACAGGAAAAAAAATAACGGATCTAAAAAAAGTTTTAATTTATCCGGCCAAGCATTTTGTTGTGCCGGAAAAAAATATGGGAGAAGCGTTTTTGGCAATAGAAAAAGAATTGGAAATGCGGGTAAAATTTTTTAGAGATGCGGGGAAAATATTGGAAGCGGAAAGAATTTTGCGCAGAACCAGGCAAGACATTGAAATGATGCGTGAAATCGGTTATTGCAACGGAATTGAAAACTACTCGCTTTATCTTACCGGGCGCAAACCAAGCGAAGCTCCTTACACATTGATGGATTATTTTCCTAAAAATTTTCTAACCGTGATTGACGAATCGCATGTAACAATTTCACAACTTAATGGAATGTATAATGGCGATCGTTCGCGTAAAGAAAATTTAATAAACAATGGGTTTCGTCTGCCAAGCGCTTTTGATAATAGACCGCTTAAATTTGAAGAATTTGAGAAGAAAATATCACAAACAATTTTTGTCTCGGCTACGCCCGGAAAATACGAACTTTTAAAAAATGAAAAAAGAAAAATGGTTGAACAAGTTATTCGCCCTACGGGTCTTATTGATCCTGAATTGGTGGTGAAGTCGGCCAAAGGACAAATCAAGGATGCCAATGAAGAAATCAAGAAAGTAATCAAAGAAAAAAATCGTATATTGGTAACGACGCTAACTAAAAAAATGGCTGAAGATTTGGCGGATTTTTTAAAGGAAAACGGAGTAAAGGCGGAATATTTGCATAGTGGAGTAGATACTTTGGATCGCGTGCGGATTTTGGAAAAATTGCGTTACGGCGAGTTTGATGTTTTGGTTGGAGTTAATCTTTTGCGTGAAGGATTGGATCTTCCTGAAGTGGCGCTAGTGCTTATTTTAGATGCGGATAAAGAGGGATTTTTGCGCAGTGAAACTTCACTTGTTCAAACAATCGGGCGTGCTGCGAGAAATGTTAACGGACGGGTTATTCTTTATGCCGATCAAATAACCGGATCGATGACGCGGGCGATTGATGAAACTAATCGGCGCAGAATATTGCAAATCGCTTATAATAAAAAACATAAAATTACGCCAAAAACAATCAAGAAAAAAATTATTTCCATTGTTGATCATGAAATTAATCCGCATATCACTAAAGATTTTTCTGAAATGGAAGCGCTTGAAGATATTTCCGGTTATATTAAACAGCGAGAACGGGAAATGAAAGAAGCTGCACATAGTTTGGAATTTGAACGCGCAGCGATTATTCGTGATGAAATATCGCAATTGCGTAAAATGCAAATCGGATAGCTAAAAAAGGCGAATTGGGGTTTTAAATCCGCCTGTTGCGAGCTTGCTTTGACAAAGTAAGAATTTTTTGTTACTCTGTAATGTCGATTGTTTTGAGAGTATCTCAAAGACAATTCAGCAAATTCTTTAAAAACCAAATAAAAGGAGAGAAAAATGAAAAAGAATATCGCGATGGCAATTATTGCTTTTTTGGCAATGACGACTGTTGCAACAGCGACAGTTACCCCGACCATTTTGATTAATGGGAATAGTTTTGATCAAACTTGGCGCTCTTCATATGGAGCGTTCAGTTTGAGCATAAAAATGGAAACGACCGAAACGGCATCCGTGGATTGGTGGGTGTTGTGCTTGGATCCGTCAGGGGCGTGGAAGCATTTGGATTTGGCTTCCGCAAGTTGGAAGGATGGAATTGCGACGATATACCAAAGTGAACTTTTTTCCTTCGGGTATGTTAATGTTCCTTTAAGCGGGCTTGATTTGAGTCAATCCGGGAAGTTTGTATTTTTTTTCGGAATCGATAAGAGCCCCGATGGGCAAGTTTCGTTTGACACTCTGGCGTATTCGTGTGTCGGAATTGACATAAACCCTTCTGCAAAAAGCACGCAAGTGACAATTGCGGAGAATATGCAAATTTTAAATATGACCGTTTCCGGCGGTTATGTTTATGGGTTTGTGGTTAATGGAAAAATAATTCCCATTGCTGTTTCAGAAGTGAAATCAGTAATGGAAGTATCTGATCGTGTTGGTTGGACGAATAATTCCATTGCTGTAGGTAGTTTTGATGGCAGTGGGGTTGTAAATATTCCCAGTACCGCCAACAATGATAAAGCGTTGTGGGCGCTAAAGCTGTCCGATGGGACAGTGGCATGGGTCAATACGGATGATACGGATTTCTATGGTATCACCCCGGTAACAAAAACAACTGATGGTTTGATTGAGTATGGGAACTATAATGCTCAAAAAATAACCATTGCAAACGGTCAGGCATATCTGGATTTTGCCTGTAATCTGACTGATGGTTTTGTCAGTCATGTCGATCCGGCGAATATCAGCTATATCCGCTGGAACTCTGATGCAACAGGATGGAACGCATCAGCAACGATAACCGGAAAGTTGGAAAAAAATACTACTGGAAACTATTTTGTTTCAATTTATAGTTTACCGGCAAGCGATTCCGGATTATTCTCGGTTGTTCTGAAAGACGGCACAACCGTCTGGATGAATATCGATAAATGGAAATATTCAGGAGCAAAAATTTCTAATGGCCTAATTAATTACTAGGCTTGCGGAAATTTTTGCAAAAAGGCAATTAAAATTAAATAGTTTAGTTGCCTTTTTTTATTGCAAAAAAAATTTGGCGATTTTTTTCTAAAAGTGTTAGAATGAAAAAGCTAGAAAGTAAATGATTGTGTATAATGTAAAATTAGAAAAATTTGAAGGACCGCTGGATTTGCTTTTAGAGTTGATTGAGAAAGAAAAATTAAGTATCACGGAATTAAACTTAGCCAAAGTAGCTGATCAATATCTGGAGCATATTCGAAATAATCAAAGCGTTAATTTGGAAAATTTGGCGGATTTTTTGTCTGTGGCGGCCAAATTAATCCTGATTAAATCACGAGCGCTTTTGCCAATCCTAAAGCTTAACGAAGAAGACGAGGAGGAAATTAAAGATTTGGCAAAGCAATTGGAGGAGTATAAAAAAT
Source organism: bacterium (assembly GCA_021777675.1). Lineage (GTDB taxonomy): Bacteria > Patescibacteriota > Minisyncoccia > Moranbacterales > UBA2206 > UBA9630. The sequence goes on from JAJYDG010000013.1 coordinate 15,179, forward strand.
TTAAAGAAATTTCCATGTTAATGGCGAAAATGGCCGGATTAAGACATATTTTTTATTCTCGCACGATATCTTTTGCGCATCCGGTTTTCTATCCGCCTGAAAATATTAAAGCGAATGATTTGAGGGAATATTTTCAAAAAGTGTTGGCGGAAATTCCGCAAAAACAAAAATTAGAAGAAGAAATTATGGCAGAAGTGATTACGCTTGAGGAGCGGATTAGTGACTTGGAAATTACTCTTAGGCAAAAAGCGGAAACTTGTTTTTCGGAAATTCTTTATCAAGCTAAGGATAAAATTGATGCAATTGTTTCTTTTTTGGCGATGCTGGAAATGGTTAAACAAAAAATAATTAATGTCGAACAGAGCGAATTATTCAAGGAGATTAAATTAACTATGCGTCAGTAATAATGATTTAAAAAAATATGCAACAAGAAAAATTAAAATCAGTAATCGAAAGTCTGCTGTTTGTTAGCGATGAACCAATAACTATTGGCAAATTGGCTAAGTTTTGTGGTGTTGAAATTGAGGAAGTGAATAATACATTACTATCACTTGAAGCCGATTATGGCGCTCAAATAAGGGGATTGGCGATAATAAAAATTAAAGATTCGATTCAACTGACGACTAAAGCGGATAATGCCGAAATTGTTTCAAAAATGTTGAAAAGTGAAATTCAAGAAAATTTGAGCCAAGCAGCATTGGAAGTCTTGTCAATTATTGCCTATCGTGGACCGATTTCTCGTGCAGAAATTGAGTCAATCAGAGGTGTTAATTGCAGTTTTACATTGAGAGCGTTGTCTATTCGTGGATTAATTGATAAAATAGAAAATATCAAAGACAGCAGGCGGTATCTTTATAATATTTCCTTTGATTTTTTAAAGAAAATGGGAGTGGAAAGCGTGGAAAAGTTACCCGATTGGGACAAATTAAGCAAAAAATCGGAAAACGAAAATGTCGGTGAAGCTGAGCGATTAGGCGTGAATATCGAATCAGCATAAGTCATTTATTTTTTTATGTCTAAAACGAAATTTTTTTTTATTTTTTTTATATTTTTTTTATTGTTTTTCGGTTTTTTCAAAAGCAATGCTTTTTTTAGCGCGATTGGAGTAAAAAATTCAGTAGTGCTTATTTCCGGCAAACAAGAAGTTTTAGGTGAAGAGAATGAAAAAAAACAAGATGGAAATGTCGCTTACGATAATCAATCAACACAAGATATTTTTTCTGCGGGTTTAAAAAATGTCGGACTTGTTCCTGTTAGAAAAAAAAATATTTCCGATTTTCGGGTTTGGGCGGGATCTTCCGTAGCAATTGATGTTTCAAGTGGAACAATTTTGCATTATGATAATGGCAGGAAGCAAACGCAAATTGCTTCACTGACGAAAATGATGACTGCGATATTGGCGGTAGAGAATATCAAGGATTTCAATGCTGAAGTAACAATACCAAAAGAAGCGCTTCAAGTTGACGGAACCGTAGTTGGTTGTCCAACGAGTGTCTTTTGCAATGGCAATCGAATGTTTATTGGAGAAAAAGTCCATGCAATCGATCTTTTGCGAGCAATGCTATTAAATAGCGCCAATGATGCAGCAACTGCGTTAGGAATTTACATCGCAGGATCAAAGGATAAATTTGTAGACATAATGAATCAGCGAGCACGCGATTTGGGTTTAGTTGATACGCATTTTTGCACACCTTCCGGACTGGAAATTGATGGACGTGAAAATGAGTGTTATTCTTCCGCTTATGATATTGCCAGGATTGCATCTGAATCAATGAAATATGACTTGATTTGGAATACAATGAAGATACCGGAAGGGCAATTTTTTTCTACGGACGGGAAACGAATGCATCTTCTAAAAAACACTGACTTACTTTTAGATAATGTTCCAAACTGCTTGGGAGGAAAAACCGGCTTTACGCCATTAGCGGGAAAATCTTTAATGCTGGGAGCGACCGATTTAAGTGGAAAGCATAAAATGATATTCGTTCTTTTGAATGATGAAAAACGTTGGGAAGATATGCGTTTATTGGTAAACTGGGTCGACGCTAGCTATGAGTGGAAATAAAGCTATTGTATTGATCAATAAATTAATATTTTGTAAATAATAAAAATGAATAAAAAATCAATTTGTATTATTTTGGTAATTTTAGTTTTTTTACTTTTTATTAAAACTAAAATGGTTGCAATCGGCTATTCCGGTAGTGATTATTATTCTCTTCACCAAAGAACAATGCATTACAATTATACTGACGATTCGGGTGTATCAGCAGATCAAGAAAGAACGGGCTATAAGGATCAGAATAATTTGGATGCTATTTCCAGATGCAACAAGCTGACTTGTGCGTTGCCAATTAGTGGTGAGATTCGAGCAATTACCACTTCCAACATAAAAAGCTTCAAGGTGTTTGTTGCGCCGGGAAGCACTCATGTTGATATGGATATGAATTGCGCAGATAATTTTAGCGATTTTGTTTTTGTTGCCAGATTTGGTAAGCCTCCTGAAGATCATACGGCATACATCAACTCATTGTCCAGCACTGAACGCAATAATCTTCCTTCGGAAGGGTTTACATTAAAACAGCTTCGTGACGGTGATTGCATTGGAACAAATTCTGTAGGGTATGTTTTTATTACATCGGATGGCGGACTTAATTTCTCTTCAGATGGCACCGGCTTGCCCGCAAAAGATGCCGGTTGGCTGTATGTAAATATTTATTCCTTTTCTTCTCTTCATGGCAGTGGAGAATTAGTTTATGGCAGCTTTGTTGATACCGTCAACACAGCTTCCTATCTTTCTTGGTATAATGCGTATAACGGCTGGCAAAGCGATGGTGATCCATCTGAAAATGGAAATTATGAACCCACTTGCGCATCAACCACTTGCCTTGGCAATTCTTGCTGGGATGAAACTGAAAGAAAATATATCAAAGGCACAAAAACAGAAGGTTGCGCAACTGTTTCTCCTAAATTTAATTCCAACTCAATTAACCTTTCTGCTCAATCTGCAACAAGCTCCAATTTATCTTGGAAGAGCGTTGGAGCAAGCAGTATGAAAATGCAATGTAGCGGACCAAAAATAATTGCCGAAACAAACACTGAAATAAATAATTCAAATTATGAAATGTCATTTGATAAAGTAGCCAAAAACGCAACAGCTGGAACAGAAACAGAAACCTGTATCTTCCAACCAATAAATACTGATAATATCAATGGCACACCATCTTCTGCTATTCTGGAAGTTAAAACTGATAACAGTCAGCTTAGCAAAGACGGTCAATGCGGATCAGCTGCCAAGAGTTATTCCGCCAAAGCAACGGATTGGGGAAGCTACAATAATAAATTTTGCGATCAAGGCGCCACCAGTCCAACAACTCTGATTTTTCCCACTCAAGGCAAACCCACCACTTGGACTTGCTTAAAAACCAACAATGGTGATGATGCTACTTGCACTGCTACCATTCGTTCCAATCAAAGTGTGGATGACTGTCTTAAAAATGCCACCACTAAATATGTTTGTTGTCCGGATAATCCCGATTGCGTTGATACTACTTGCAAAAACTCAGTTTGCTATGATGGTTGCAAATATGTTCCTGGTGAGATGGAGTGTAAGTAGGAATAATTTGTTTTGTGCTATAATAATTAATGAATTAGCTGATAAAAATTATGGATATTTCTCAAGTGCAAACTATTCCGGAAGTTTTTAATGTTATGAAAATCCTAGTAACGGCTTTTCTTGCTTTTATTATTGCTTTTTCATTGACTCCGCTAATGACATATTTTTTGTATAAATATAAAATTGGAATAAAAATAAAAACTAATGCTGTTGACGGAGAAAAACTTACTTTTGTCAGTGAAATGCATAAGCATAAAAGTGGAACCCCGATAATGGGCGGAATTTTAATTTGGATTACCGTTGTGATTTTGATCTGTACCTCGCACTATCTTTTTCCATTGATTGCCAAATGGTCAGACATTAATTTTTTCGCTCGACTTGATTTTTTTAGTCGCAAGGAAGTCTGGTTGCCGTTATTTGCGCTTGTTTCAGCTGGTATTTTAGGAGTTTTTGATGATTTAGCCAGCGCGCGCGGATTTGGCAAAAATAAGGGTGGAGGAATTAGATTTATTTTTCGTTTTGGCTGGTTGATTATTATTTCTGCTCTTGGTGCTTGGTGGTTTTATTATAAATTAGGCTGGGACATGATTCATATTCCGGCAGTAGGGGATTTTAATATTGGTTTTTGGTATATACCATTATTTATGTTTGTGATTTTATTTTCTGCTATTTCATCTAATGAAACTGATGGCTTGGATGGACTTAATGGAGGCGTATTACTGATTGCATTTGGCTCTTTCGGGTTGATTTCTTTTTCTCAAAATAAACTCGATTTAGCGGCTTTTTGCGCGGCTATTTCCGGAGCACTGCTGGCATTTTTGTGGTTTAATATTTATCCGGCAAGATTTTTTATGGGCGATACGGGGGCGGTTTCTCTCGGTGCAACATTGGGAGTTGTAGCATTGCTTACTAATTCAGTTTTAACATTATTTTTAATAGTATTCATTTATATCCTCGAATCTGGATCGGTAGTAATTCAGTTGACTTCTAAAAAATTATTTAAAAAAAAGGTTTTCTTGGCAGCTCCTTTGCATCACCACTTTGAAGCCAGGGGATGGCCGGAAACAAAAGTAACAATGAGAGTATGGATTTTTACTCTAGTAATGGCTTTTTTGGGTTTGATTATCGGTATTTTGGGGATGGGAAAATATCATTAAATTTTTTATCGAAATGAAAATTGCAATCCAAGCGGCTGATTTAGATGCAAAAAGAATAGATGGTACGCGTGTCTATATATTGAACTTATTGAAATGTTTTGGCGCGCTTGATACAATCGATTCTTTTCGCATATATCATAAAAATATTTTCAACACTGAACTTACTCCGCCCATCTTCTCGAATTATAAGATAATTAAAAAGCCTGCCCGGTTTTTTTGGACACAAACTCGATTTGCTTGGGAGTTGATGCGCGATTGTCCCGATGTGCTTTGGATGCCGATGGCAGCTTTGCCGATAATACGTTCTCGAAAAATAAAAACCGTTATTACCGTGCATGACTTGGCGTTTAAGTTTTTTCCCGAAATGTTCCCCAAAAAAGATTTATGGGAGTTGAATTTTTACGCGAAATATGCTATTAAAAATGCTGATAAAATTATTGCTGTTTCGCAATCAACAAAAAAAGATATTTTACATTTTTATCCAAATGTAGATACCAAAAAAATTAAAGTTATTTATCATGGATTTGATGGAAATTTATTTTTAAAAAATAGCATTAGCAATAAAAAAAAAGTCAGTCCATATTTGCTATATGTCGGAGCAATTCAGCCACGAAAAAATCTCAGCACATTAATTGATGCTTTTGAAAAAATAAAAACTAAAAATAAATATCCCGATTTGAAATTGATTTTGGCGGGAGGGGTGGCTTGGCAAGCGGAAGATACCTTGGTAGCTGTGCAAAATTCCTCTTTTTCTAACGATATAATCCTGACAGGAAGAGTCGATTTTTCCGTATTGGCAAAATTATATCAGTGCGCCGAAATGTTTATTTTTCCATCTCTTTATGAGGGTTTTGGAATTCCAATTTTGGAGGCTTTTGCATCTGGAGTTCCTGTTGTTTGCGCTAATAATTCAAGCTTGCCGGAAGTGGCGGGGGATTCAGCACTTTATTTTGATGGTAAAAATGCGGTTGATTTAACTGAAAAAATAATAAGCATATTGGAAAATGATAATCTTAGAAAAGAACTTACAGAAAAGGGTTTTGCGCAGTTGCGAAAATTTTCTTGGGAAAAATGCGCAAAAGAAACGCTGAGTTTTATTAAAAGTTAAAAATCAAACTTATTTTTTTAATAAATAGATTGATCCGTTTGTAGTGGAAGTAATTTCCATCGGAAGGTTAAATTTGATATTATTAACTTTTTCCGGATCAAACGTAGTAAGGTGAGTTCTGCTGATTGAATAATTTTCTTGTTGGCTGAATTTTTCCAAGAAAGTATTTTTTTCATATAAAGCCAGGCTTTCATTTGGAATAATCAAATAAACATGAGAAAATCTGGTCAAATTTATTTTGTCCAAATCTTGCGGATTAAAAAAATAAACAGCTTGTTTTCCATAAAGAAAATTTAACGGTCCGCTTAACATAGACCAGCCATTGCCGGAAGCTAGACGATCGACTAAAACTAAATCATTGGCGGAAAATTTTTCGCTAAGTGTTCGGGTTTGTTCTAATAAATTTTTGTTTTCCGAAAAAGCAAAATAAGACAATGAAATTAATAAATTGGAACCGACTAGCAATGCTGAAAATAAACAGAAAACATTTTTTTTGGTAATAAATTGATTGGCTGTTAATGCCGTATAAAAAATAAAGCAAGGAATAAGGGTAAAGGTAAAGCGACGAAGCATCCATGGGTGATCAAGCGATATTCCCGGATGGAGTAAATAAATAAAAGTTGGTAAAACGATAAACAAAGGAAGCAACAAGGAGTACTTTTTCTTTATCAGAAAATAGATGATTCCGATAAAAGCGATAATTAAAAAAGGCAGAATATTATAAAGGGCGAATATTCTAAATAAATAGTTTGAAGCGGAAATAACTAAATTGCTATGCATTTCTGAAGCGGAAAATGAACGCAAAAATCCTTTTGCTGAAGCAATGTAGAAGCGCTCGTTTACTTTTATTGAAATGATGTACAAAAGAAAAAATATGCCAAAAGACCAATAAAATTTTTTTGAAATTTTTTGAAATTGATTTTTAGCGTTTTTTTTGAAAATAATAACAAATGCCACTGCCAGCATAGTGATAAATCCCCATGTTTCTATGCGAGTAAATGCGAGAAGGGCAATTGATGAAAAAGAAAGAAAAAAATAATTTTGTTCTTTGAATTTCAGAAATAAGTATAATTCCAAGATGCCAAACCAAATTAAACTTAGCGCTAAATTTTCACTTAACGTGAATTTAAAAAACCAAGAAAATACAAAAGAGCTGAGGATGAGAAGAAGTGATAACCACGCAGCCTTTTGGTTGCTACATAGCTTAGTAAGCGAAAAAAAAGCGATGGAAAAAACAAAAAAAGATAATCCGTTGGCGATAAAAAATCCGTTAAGTCCGAAAAGAGAATAAAAAATGGCTAGCCAAGCAATATAACCAAGTGAAAAATGCGTAATTAATTCACCATTTTGCGAATAATCAAATCCGGGGAAATTTTGTGCGATTCCCGGACCGTGGATTTTAAAAAATTCCCGAGAAGCAACTGTTTGAAATGATAATTGGTGGTTTTGAGAAAGTCGAATGGCGGCTTCAGAAAACGATCCCTGATCACGCCCTGAAAAAACTGTCGGTTCGGTGTGTACTGATAATGTGATTAAAAATGTTAATAAGAGAAAAACAGTAAAGAATACGGATGAAAATCGCAATGTTTTTTTATTGCGAAAAACAACGAAAGCGAAAAGAGATATTGCAAAAATAAAATAGCAAATAAATATTTCCCGATAAAAAAAACCGCTAACCGTTAAAAATATTGCTAAAAATTCTAAGCCCAAAACAAGTGAGCCAAAAAGGGAAAATAGTTGGTATTTATTGAGATTTTTAGGCATTTTCATATTTTTTATTATATAGTTAAAATAAATTTTTGCCAAACGGGCTTTTTTCCGATAGAATAATAAAGCTTTGAAAAAAGCGTTTTTATTTAATTGAATTGAGCTAATAATTTATGTTAAAATCAAAATTTGAATTAAAAAAAAGTGAAAAATTAAAATTGAAAATGTATCTATGGAAAAAGAAATTGATGCAAAAAAAAGCGCTTATTCGTTTAGGAGCTTTTGCGTTTCTTATCGTCATTGGTTTTTTTATTTTTTCTTTTGCAAAAAGCAATAAGCAACTAATAGGAATAAAAACACTTTCCGCACTAAACAAAGTTTCCGCTCTTTTGCCAATTTCCAATGATGAAAAAAAGGAGCTGAATGTTTTGGATCAATTAGTTGAAAATTTTACTCAAAAGGATGGGAAGACAAGAACTTTTCTATTGCTTTTGCAAAACAATATGGAGTTGCGTCCCGGTGGCGGTTTCCTTGGGCAATATGCCATTATTAAAACTAAAGATGGGCAAGTAATTTCTTCTTATTTTGAGGATGCTAATTTGTTGGACCAAAAAATAACGGCAAAAGTGCCTACACCCTATCCTTTTTCACGAATGATGCAGCTGAAAAACTGGAAGTTTCGCGATTCTAATTTTTCTCCTGATTTTCCTACAAATGCCGATAAGGCTAAATATTTCTATCGTTTAAGCGGCTCCGGATCTGATAATTTTGATGGAGTGATTGCCATTAATTCGCAAGTTTTAAACGATGTTTTAGGCGTAACAGGTCCAATAGCTATTCCCGGATATAATGCGGAGTTTAATTCTGACAACGCTTATTTAAAATTAGAAGAATTGGTGGAGAAGAAATATATCTTAGATCCGAGTATCGATACGCAAAATAGAAAAGCGATTATGAAAAAAATGTTGCCGATAATAATTGATAAATTGTTTAGCCTGAATAATATTTCAAAAATTGCCGATTTGGCGCATCATGAATTTCAGGAAAAAAATATTATGGTCAATTTTAAAGATGCAAGCTTGCAATCGCTTGCGGCAGGTGTTTTTTGGACAGGAGAAGTCTCTCAGAATTGGAATGGAGACTATTTAATGATGGTTGATTCAAATATGGGAGCACTTAAAACTGATTATTATATGAAACGGGAAATTAATTACGATATTGATTTAACCGGAGAGAAGCCAATTGTCAATTTGGAAATATTGTATAAAAATACCGCTCCTTATGGCGATTGGCGTACTAGCGACTATCATTCTTATATGCGACTTTATTTGCCGAAAGGAGCTAATTTATTAGAAAGAACAATGGTGAATAATATAAGCACCGGGGAAGAATTTAACAAGACCTATATTGGTTTTATCGCGCATGTGCTTATTGGTGGACAAACAGATGCGAAAATTAAATATGAATTGCCTGCGGATTTTCCGCGCGATAACTATAAACTACTTATCCAAAAACAATCCGGCGTAACAGGCATTCCGGTGAAAGTGCATGTTAAAACGAAAAATGGCGATTTCAATCAAGAACAAGTGATGAACAATGATTTGAAATTCGAAGTAAAAGATGCAGTTAAATGATAATTATTTTTTTTAATTAAAATAAAGTTTAAAGTCTATGAAAGTTTTAATTACCGGAGGAGCCGGGTTTATTGGCTCTAACTTGGCTAAAAAATTGATAGAGAGAAAGGATGATGTTGTTATCATTGATAATTTTAATGATTATTATGATCCAAAATTAAAAGAAGATCGCATTAAAATTCTTCTTGGTGGTTGTAAATTCAAGCTTTACAGAGGAGATATTCGCGATGAAAAATTATTAAATAAAATTTTCAAAAAAGAAAAATTGGATAAAGTTGTACATCTGGCCGGAATGGCCGGAGTGCGTAATTCTCTGCTCAATCCGTTTTTATATGAAGAAGTTAACGTACGAGGAACAATGAATCTTTTGGAGATGGCAGTAAAATATAAAATTAAAAATTTTATATTCGCTTCATCTTCATCGGTTTATGGAAACAATAAAAAAGTTCCTTTTTCGGAAAGCGATTCAGTTGATATGCCAATTTCCCCTTATGCAGCAACTAAAAAATGCATGGAATTAATGGCGCATGTTTATAGCCATCTTTATGGACTGAACATTACGGCATTGAGATTTTTTACGGTTTATGGTCCATGGGGCAGGCCGGATATGGCATTATTTAAGTTTACCAAGAATATACTTGAAGAAAAATCAATCGATGTGTATAATAAAGGCAAGATGAGTCGCAACTTTACCTATGTGGATGATATAGTTTCCGGCATAATTACTGTTTTGGATGCTGATTTACCTTATGGAGTGATGAATATTGGCGGTGATCGAGAAGAAACATTGGTGCGTTTTATTGAGGTTATTGAGAAAAATTTGGGTAAAGTCGCTAAAAAAAATCCATTACCGATGCAAGCAGGAGATGTTCCTTCGACGGTAGCTGATATTAGAAAATTGAGAAAACTTGGCTGGAAGCCAACAACCAAGATTGACAAGGGTGTTAAAAATTTTATCAATTGGTATCGAGAATATTACAAGATAAAATAAATTAGAAGTTAATTTACCAAATTATATGGGCGAAAAAAAAATGATTTCCGTTATTGTTCCTGTCTATAACGAAGAAAAAAACGTGCCTCTCTTTTATGAAAAAGTTTTGCCCGTTCTAAATTCGCTTACTTATGATTGGGAATTATTATTTGTCAATGATGGCAGTTGTGACAAAAGCATTGTTGAGTTGGAAAAATTAGAAAAAAATGATTCGCGTGTTCGCGTAATTGATTTTTCACGAAATTTTGGCAAGGAAATGGCAATGACTGCGGGAATTAATTTTTGCCATGGAGTGGCTTGTATAATTTTGGATGCTGATTTGCAACATCCAATTGAAAAAATTCCTGAATTTATTGAACGTTGGGAAGGCGGGGCGGAAGTGGTTATCGGAATAAGAAAGAAAAATAAGGGAGAAGGATTAGTAAAAAAAGTGGGTTCATATTTATTTTATAAACTGATCAACCAAATTTCGGAAATGAAAATTGTAACACGTGCGACTGATTATCGCTTGTTGGATCGTGTTGTAATCGATGAGTTTAATCTATTTACGGAAAAAAATAGAATGACCAGGGCGTTGGTGGATTGGTTGGGATTTCGACGGGAATATATTTATTTCGAAGCCAACGAAAGGATTTATGGTGTCCCGGCCTATAATTTCTGGAAATTATTGCGTTTGGCTTTTAATAGCATCATTTCTTTTAGTCTTTTGCCGTTAAGATTGGCGGGCTATTTAGGCGCTTTTATCACACTTTTTTCCGGAGTAGCCGGATTTTATATTTTATTGGGAAAATATTTTTTTCATACGCATTTTGCTTCAACATTTTCTGATTCGGAGAATCTGGCAATTTTAATTGTTTTTTTGGTGGGCATTATTTTAATTTCAATTGGATTGTTGGCTCTTTATATCGCTAACATTCATGTGGAAGTGGAGAATCGTCCATTATACATCATAAGGAAAACGAAAAAAAAGTAGCCGATCTATGAATTTACCCTTGCCAATTCATCTTTCTATTCATATTTTGTTCAGTCTTTGTGCGGGGCTGATTGTTTGGAAGATTTGGAAAAAACCAATACTTGCTTTTGTTTTTGCTTTACTGGGAGGCTTTTTTGTCGATCTTGATCATTTTATTGATTATTATTTAGCTTTTGGTTTTAAATGGAGTTGGTTTTATTTTAAAAATGATTTTCAAATTTTGAAATCGGGTAAGATTTATTTTTTATTTCATGCCTGGGAATTTGTATTAATTTTAACGCTTTTAACTTTTTTATTTAAGAATAAATGTATAAAAACAGTTTTTTTTAGCTTGGCGCTTAGTCTTTTTTTTCATCTCTGGACTGATGTAGCTATTGATCAGGTTTCGCCAAGGGCATATTTTTTAACTTATCGTATTATTAATGATTTTAATAATAAGGCGATTAGCAGTCCTAAGAATTACGAAAAATATTTATATTATAGGATGCGAGCGGGTTTTGAATAAATATCAAAAAATAAATCAGCATTTGTTTTGAATTCGCCAATGACATTAAAGACTTGTCAATTCTTTATTTGAAGATTATAATCAAATCAAGAAAAAAGAAGGTAAATCAGTTAATTTTTTTATTTATATTCCACTAAAATGTCTGAAATTTTAGAAAGTTTGTTTGGCTCTAAGGAGCGTTTGAGACTGTTGCGATTTTTTTTGCAAAATCCCGAAGGCTGTTTCGATTCGGCAGAAATAATGCGTAGAAATATGCTTAAATGGGCAAAAATTAGGCATGACATGGATATGCTTTGTCGCATAAAATTCATATTAAAAAGCAAGCAGAAGGGCGTTGTCGCATATCGGCTTAATCAGAATTTTGATTTTTATCCTGAAATGAAGAACTTAATAGCCAAAGCAAATGTTTCTCCTCAGTGTAAAAGTTTGGCTCGAGTTGCCAGCTTGGGAAGTGTGAAATTAGCTGTAATAAGCGGTGTTTTTATTAATTATCAAAAAAGTAAAGCAGATATGATTTTGGTTGGTGATGACATTAGCAAGGCAAAATTAAACAACCTGATGAATAATTTAGAAGCGGAAATTGGCAAGGAAGTTAATTTTGTTTTAATGACAATGGAGGAATTTAAATATCGTCTTAATATGCTGGATAAATTTATTTTGGAATTTTTAGAAGGTCCTCATGAGGAGGTAATTAATAAGATTGTCGGGTTGAAGCAATTTATGGCCAAAAGAAAGTTATAGCAATTATTTTTTTGAATGTGTTATGTCTGAGATGGTCGGCAATAAAACGGAAAAATTTTTTTCAAAAAGCTTGACCGAGATAATCAAGCTTTTTTTTGGCGAAGAATATTTGCATAGCAAAATTGCTATGGTGTTGTCAATTTCCGCTTTAAGCATGAATATTGTTGATTGGTTGCTTTTGGCATCGTTTTTGCGTTTGCCGAAAGAAACCATCGTTATTTTGCATTACAATGTTTATTTTGGAGTTGACTCGACTGGTAGTGTAAAGCAAACTTATTCCCTGCCTTTTATCGGGTTAATTATATTAATAATCAATCTTTTTTTAGCCGGTTAT